>NZ_AJMT01000068.1:0-9161 GCF_000260655.1 Neisseria sicca VK64 | reverse complement strand
CGTCCAAGCCGCCGCCGTCCGCCAAGAAGAAGACGGCGCGCGCCGCCTCCAGCCCGACGTCCTCGTCAACCTGCCCGAAGGCAAACAAATCGTCATCGACTCCAAAGTCTCGCTGACCGCCTACGTCCGCTATACCCAAGCCGCCGACGCCGCAACCGCCGAGCGCGAACTTGCCGCCCACGTCGCCAGCATCCGCGCCCACATCCGCAGCCTGTCGCAAAAAGACTATACCGACCTCGAAGGCGTGCGCACGCTGGACTTCGTGTTTATGTTCATCCCCGTCGAACCTGCCTACCTGCTCGCCCTGCAACACGATGCCGCCCTGTTCCAAGAATGTTTTGACAAGCGCATCATGCCGGTCGGCCCGAGTACGCTGCTCGCCACCCTGCGCACCGTCGCCCACATCTGGCGCAACGAACAGCAAAACCAAAACGCCCTCGCCATCGCGGCTGAAGGCGGCAGGCTTTACGACAAATTCACCGGCTTCGTCCAAACGCTCGAGGCCGTCGGCAAAAACATCGACCAAGCGCAAAGCCAGTTCCAACAAGCCTACAAACAGCTCTCGCAAGGACGCGGCAACCTCGTCAGCCGCGCCGAGAAACTGCGCGCGCTGGGCGTCAAAACCACCAAACGCCTGCAACGCGATTTGGCGGAAACCGCCCAAGAATCTGCTTTGCAGGATAAAGGTTTGCCGGAAGGGGAAGAAGATTGACGGTTTCTTTGTCGTCGGGTTTCAGACGACGTATCAAAGACAAAAAGGACGCATGATGCGTCCTTTTATAGTGGGTTAACTTTAAACCAGTACGGCGTTGCCTCGCCTTAGCTCAAAGAGAACGATTCTCTAAGGTGCTGAAGCACCAAGTGAATCGGTTCCGTACTATCTGTACTGTCTGCGGCTTCGTCGCCTTGTCCTGATTTAAATTTAATCCACTGTATCGTTTCAAACCTTATTCTTCAGCCATCCGCGTTTCCGTCTGTCGGAGGAAAGAACAAGTATCGCGGCGGTAAAAAGGTCGTCTGAAAACTGATTTTTGTTTTTCAGACGACCTTTTGCCTTCGGTAACCCGTTTCATCAAACCTGTTCCCACTTCATGGCAACAGCCGTTTTCAGACGACCTTTCGTGTTATCGCGCCTTTATTTCACTTTGCCTTTCAACGCGCCGTAGCCTGCCGCGTCCATTTGTTCCAGCGGGATGAATTTCAGGCTTGCGCCGTTGATGCAGTAGCGCAGGCCGCCTTTGTCTTGCGGGCCGTCGGCAAAGACGTGTCCCAAGTGCGAATCGGCGGCATGGCTGCGCACTTCGGTGCGGCGCATGTTGTAAGTGAAATCGTCGTGTTCGGTAACGGCGGCGGCGTTAATCGGGCGGGTGAAGCTCGGCCAGCCGCAGCCGGAATCGAATTTGTCGGCGGAGCTGAACAGGGGTTCTCCGCTGACGACGTCCACATAAATGCCGGGTTTGAACAAGTGGTCGTATTCGTGGCTGAAGGCGTATTCGGTCGCGCTTTTTTGGGTCACTTGGTATTGCTCTTCGGTCAGGATGCGTTTGAGTTCGGCATCACTGGGTTTTTTATACGTTGCCGCGTCGAAGCCTTTGCCTTGCGGGGCAGCTTTGGTTTTGCCCGGCAGCGGTTCGTCGGCTTTGCGGATGTCGATGTGGCAATAGCCGTTGGGGTTTTTAATCAGGTAGTCCTGATGGTATTCCTCGGCGTCGTAGAAGTTTTTCAGCGGCTCGTTTTCGACGACGAGGGGCTGTTTGTATTTTTGCTGCTCGCGTTTGAGGGCGGCGGCAATGACGGCTTTTTCGGCGGGGTCGGTGTAATACACGCCGCTGCGGTATTGCGTGCCGGTGTCGTTGCCTTGTTTGTTGAGGCTGGTCGGGTCAACGACGCGGAAATAGTATTGCAGGATGTCGTCGAGGCTGAGTTTGTCGGCATCGTAGGTCACTTTGACGGTCTCGGCATGACCCGTGTCGCGGTAGGACACGTCTTCGTAGCTCGGATTTTTTGTTTTGCCGTTGGCGTAGCCGGATACGGCGTCAACCACGCCGTCTATGCGTTGGAAATAGGCTTCCAAGCCCCAGAAGCAGCCGCCGGCGAGGTAGATGGTGCGCGTGTTCATGATTTTTGAATCCTTTTTCTGTGTGTCGGGTTTGTAGAACGCGTTTTTCAGACGACCTAAATCGGCATTCGGGTCACGGATTAACGCCAATGCCTGCGCTTCGTTGATGCTGCCTTTGACGATGCGCTGCACGTCGCCGTCTTTACCGATTAACGCCCAAGAAGGATAAACGCTGATATTCAGGCTTTGGGCGATGGTGCCGCCGTTGTCGGTCACGACGGGCAGCTTGGGATAGTTCAAACCGGCATACCATTTTTGAAAGTCGCCGTCTTTTTTCTCGTGCAAAAAGCCGGGGGAGGCGACGGTAATCAGGTTGGCGGAGCTGAACCGCTTATCCTGCGCCCATTTTTCGGTCTGCCCCAATTCGGACAGACACAAAGGACACCAGCTCGCCCAGAATTTAATCAGGGTCGGTTTGTCTTTTTTCAAATAAACGCTGGCGGGGCGGTTGTCCGCGGTTTTCAAAGTGGACAAAGTGTGCGGCACGGTCGCGGCTTCGGCATCGGCGATTTTGGGCGAACAAGCGCCCAGCGCAAACAGACAGCCGAACTTGGCGCAAAGGGAAAAGAAGGTACGGGGTTTCATCTCTATGTTTCCTGTGTGGACGGTTTGTATGATTAGACGTTGGGAATGCCCAAACCTTACAGCCTTGCACATAAAAAAGCAAAAGGTCGTCTGAAAACAAACGTCCATATTATTAAATTTGCATTCTCAAACAGCATTTTCATTGCAGCGGCGGCATAAAAGGCATACACTGACTACACGCGACTACAACAACAGGAGAACTTAAAATGAAACAATTGGCCATGTACATCAACGGACGCTTTGAAAACGATTTCAACGGCGAATGGCGCGACGTATTGAACCCGTCCACCGAAGAGGCCATCGCCCGCGAACCTAAAGGCGGCAAAGCGGACGTTGACCGCGCCGTAGCGGCGGCGCGTGCGGCGCAACCGGCATGGGAGCGGCTGCCTGCGGTCGAACGCGGCGCGTATTTGCGCAAAATCGCCCAAGGCATACGCGAACGCGCCGACGAGTTGACCGACACCATCGTTGCTGAAGGCGGCAAAACCAAAGACTTGGCGCGCGTGGAAGTCATGTTCACCGTCGACTATCTCGATTACCAAGCCGAATGGGCGCGCCGTTACGAAGGCGAAATCATCCAAAGCGACCGCCCGCGCGAAAACATTTTATTGTTCAAACGTCCGCTGGGCGTCGTGGCAGGCATCCTGCCGTGGAACTTCCCCTTCTTCCTGATTGCCCGCAAAATGGGCCCTGCTTTGGTCACGGGTAACACCATCGTCGTCAAACCCAGCAGCGTGACCCCGATCAACTGCCACATCTTCGCCGAAATCGTCGATGCGGTCGGACTGCCCGCAGGCGTGTTCAACGTGGTGAACGGCTCCGGCGCGGAAATCGGCAACGCCTTGTCCGCCCATCCGCAAGTCGATATGGTCAGCCTGACCGGCTCCGTCGAAGCAGGCCGCCAAGTGATGGAAGCCGCTTCCGCCAACATCACCAAAGTCTCGCTGGAACTCGGCGGCAAAGCGCCCGCCATCGTTTTGAAAGACGCGGATTTGGACTTGGCAGTGAAATCCATCTTGGCTTCGCGCGTCGGCAACACCGGTCAAATCTGCAACTGCGCCGAGCGCGTCTATGTCCACAGCAGCCTGAAAGACGCGTTCATTGAAAAAATGACCGCCGCCATGAAAGGCGTGCGCTACGGCAACCCTGCCGAAGCCGAAGCAGGCGCGCTGGAAATGGGGCCGCTGATTGAAGAGCGCGCCGTCAAAGCCGTTGCCGAAAAAGTAGAACGCGCCGTCAAACAAGGTGCGACGCTGGTCTGCGGCGGCAAACGCGCCGAAGGACGCGGCTACTTCTTCGAGCCGACCCTGCTGACCGACACCGACAACAACATGGACATCATGAAGGAAGAAACCTTCGGCCCCGTCCTGCCTGTTTCCACTTTCGACACGCTCGACCAAGTCATCGCCTTGGCAAACGACTGCGAATTCGGTCTGACCAGCTCCGTGTACACCACCAACCTGAACGAAGCCTTCTACGTCACCCGCCGCCTGCAATTCGGCGAAACCTACATCAACCGCGAAAACTTCGAAGCCATGCAGGGCTTCCATGCGGGCTGGAAAAAATCCGGTATCGGCGGCGCGGACGGCAAACACGGTTTGGAAGAATATCTGCAAACCCAAGTCGTTTATCTGGAAACCAATATTTGATAACGCCTTGATGTGTTGACATAAAAGGTCGTCTGAAAATTTTCAGACGACCTTTTTTAATTTGCCCAATGTGTCAACAGACAGGCGGGACACAAAACATCATTGAGATGGTTCAAACCAGACGATTTGTCCTTTATCGATATGTATCGGCACGGTATCGCCGGCGGGTAGCTGTCCGGCGGGCAGAAGGGTAGTCAGTTCGCCGTATTCGGGGTGGGCGAAGGTCAGACGCAGGCTGTCGGGCAAGGGGGTGAGGGACAGGATGCGGCAGGGTGTGCCTTGCGGGTCGGGACGGATGGCGTGTGTCGGGATATGGCGCGCATCGTTTGTATTGGGCAGTCCGAGCAGGCGGGCGGCTTGGGCGTCGGCGGGGCGGCGGAAGAGTTCGGCGGGCGTGCCGTATTGGAGGATGCGCCCTTCGTGCATGAGGGCGATATGGTCTGCCAGCGCGGCGGCTTCTTCGGGGGAATGGGTCACGAGGACGGCGGGGATGTTTTGACGACGGATGCTCTCGTCGGTCAGGCGGTAGAGGCTGTGGCGCAGGTGGGTATCGAGGCTGGAGAAGGCTTCGTCCAAGAGGAGCAGGGACGGTTTGATAATCAGGGCGCGGGCAAGGGCGAGGCGTTGCTGTTCGCCGCCGGAGAGGCTGCCGGGTTTGCGGCGGGCTTCGTTTTCCAAACCGATGTCGCGCAGCGCCTGCATGGTTTGTGCTTCGATTTCGGCTTGGGGCAGGCGGCGCATTTTAAGTCCGAAGCCGACGTTTTCTTGGGCGGTCAGGTGCGGGAACAGGGCGTAGTCTTGGAACATCAGCGAGACGTTGCGCTTTTCGGGCGGGACGGCGGTGATGTCCTGCCCATCCAGCCAAACTTCGCCGCTGTCGGGCTTGACAATGCCGGCGATGATTTTGAGCAGGGTGGATTTGCCGCAGCCGGAGCGTCCGAGGACGGCGAGGGTTTCGCCTGCAGAGACGGTCAGGCTGATGCGGTCGGCGACGGTTTTGCTGTCGAAGCGTTTGCAGATGTCGGTAAGTCGGAGCATGGGTTTCAGACGACCTTTTCGGGAATCGGGAAAGGGAAACGGCGGGGCGTTAATGGTTTTGTACTGTTTTATTTTTTGCATTCAGCGGCAAAGGCTGTCCAGCCATAGGCTTAACGGATGCTGCCTGTCGAGCGCGCCGTAGCGTTTGAGGGCTTCTAGGGTAACGAGCTGGGCATCGTGCATCATGGTTTGGGACAACATGGTTTCGATGAGTTGCGAAACGTTCATCAATTCAAACCCTGCGACTTCGCCGTCTTGATTTTCGGGGCGGACGGATTCGGGCAGGACGATGTCGAAGATGTGCAGGATTTCGTTGTGGATGCCGCGCGATACGGGGCGCAGGCTGTGGATTCGGGCGGCGGCTCGGAGGTTGTCGAGGGCGGGCGGCATCAGTCCGGCTTCTTCTTCGCTTTCGCGGCAGACGGCTTCAAACGGGGTTTCGCCGCTGGCAATGCCGCCGCCGACGAGGTTGTCGAGTTTGTCGGGATCGACGGCTTTGTGCGGGCTGCGGCGGCCTATCCAAAAATGCCAGCCGCCGTCGGTTTGCACCAGTCCGTTGAGGTGGACGGCTTGGCTCATGAGTCCGAACGGGCGGAAGGCGGCGCGTTCCAACGCAAAGAGAACCTTGCCCGCGTCGTCGCACACGTCAAACTTTTCATCGCGCCAGCCGTGCAGCAGTCCGAGGCTTTTCCATTCGTGCGCCAAGTGCTGCAAACTGTCGCCCATCGCCAGCCAGTTGTCCGTTTGCAGGCAGAGGTCGTCTGAAATTTCAGAAAGCCCTTCCTGCCAGTCTTGTTTGATCCGTTCGCGCCAAAACGGATTCAGACGACCCAAAGCCAGCCCGTTCAGATAGAGCGTGTTCCAGTCGTCCGACACACCGTAACTTGCCCGCGCCCAATCGTAGAGCGCGTCGTGGGTGCGGCGGTCGAGCGTTTCGGAAAAACAAGGGCGCGAAAACATGGCTGTTCCTCAATCCAATCAATACATAATCATAAAGCGGATTGTATCTGCTCTGCTTCAATTTGCAACCAACTCTATCCATAGCCGGACGGCACACGCTGCAAAGCCAAACCGCCCGAAAACCGCTATAATCGTCCCATTCTTTCGGAGGTCCAACACCATGAGCGAATTGAGCGAAATTCTCGCCTATAACCAAAATTTTGTCGAATCGGGCGAATACGAAAAATATTTCACTGACAAATATCCCGGCCGCGAATTGGCCATCCTGTCCTGCATGGACGCGCGCATCATCGAGCTGCTGCCCGACGCGCTCGGACTGAAAAACGGCGATGCCAAGCTCATCAAAAACGCCGGCGCGGTCGTTACCCATCCTTGGGGTTCCGTCATGCGCAGCCTTTTGGTCGCCGTGTTCGAACTCAAAGTCAAAGAAATCATGGTCATCGCCCACCACGACTGCGGCATGAAGGGGCTGAACGCCGCCGGTTTCCTTGAAAAAGTACACGAAAGCGACATCCCCGACGACCGCATCGAAACCCTGCGCAACGCCGGCATAGACCTCGACAACTGGCTGACCGGTTTCGACAACGTAGAAGACAGCGTCCGCCACACCGTCAAAGTCATCCGCAACCACCCGCTCATGCCCGCCGACATCGCCGTCCACGGACTCGTCATCCATCCGACGACCGGCAAGCTTACCCTGGTTGTCGACGGCAGTCCCGAAGCAAAAAGCCTTTCAGACGACCCCGCCAACCCATAAACCCGAAAGGTCGTCTGAAACCCAAACAGAGCGCACATCCCACACCCAAGGACACCCATGAAAAACATCGGACTTTTCGGCGGCACCTTCGACCCCATCCACAACGGCCACCTCCACATCGCCCGCGCCTTCGCCGACGAAATCGGACTCGACACCGTCGTCTTCCTGCCCGCAGGCGACCCCTACCACAAAGACCCGTCCCGCGCCCCCGCCCAAGACCGCCTCATCATGACCGAACTGGCTATCGCCGACGACCCCCGCTTCGCCGCCAGCGACTGCGACATCGTCCGCGACGGCGCAACGTACACCTTCGACACCGTCCAAATCTTCCGCCAGCAATTCCCCGCCGCCCAACTTTGGTGGCTCATGGGCAGCGACAGCCTCATGAAACTGCACACTTGGAAGAAATGGCAGACCCTCGTGCGCCAAACCCACATCGCCGTCGCCATGCGCCAAGGCGACAACCTCAACCAAACCCCGCGCGAACTCCACGCCTGGCTGGGCGAAGCCCTCCAAAACGGCAGCGTCCGCATCCTCAACGCCCCCCTGCACAACACCTCCTCCACCCAAATCCGCCAAACCCTCCAAAGCGGCAGACTTTCAGACGACCTCCCGCCCCAAGTCGCCCGCTACATCCGCGAACACAAACTGTACCAAAGCGGAAAATAGCGTAAATTCATACAGATAAGTTATAATACCGTCCAAACCCCATTTCATTCCCACCATTAGGAAAACAATGAACGAACAAGAACTGCAAGACCTGCAAAAAATGGTCGAAACCGCCGTCGAAGCCCTCGAAGACATCAAAGCCAAAGACATCTCCGTCCTCCAAACCCAAGAAAAAACCTCACTGTTCGCCCGCATGATCATCGCCAGCGGCGACAGCACCCGCCAAGTCAAAGCCCTCGCCAACAACGTCGCCGTCAGCCTCAAAGAAGCCGGCTTCGAAATCCTCAGCACCGAAGGCGACAGCGGCGAATGGACGCTCGTTGACGCAGGCGACCTCGTCGTCCACGTCATGCTGCCCGCCGTCCGCGACTTCTACGACATCGACACCCTCTGGGGCGGCGAAAAACCCAGCTTCCACGCCGGTGCGCAAAAACCCTGGCACGCCGCCGACTAAACCATCATCCCAAGCCGTCTGTGCATACAGACGGCTTTATTGCGCACGCCCTACCCCCTTTGCCCAAACCGAAGTTTTCAGACGCCCCCTTGACCGAACAACCAAAATATCGGATTCAAGAATCCCGTTTCAACATCATTCAAACCAAAAGGTCGTCTGAAACCTTTCAGACGACCCCATCCGACCAAGGAAACCCATGAACATCACCGTCCTCGCCGTCGGCACCAAAATGCCCCGCTGGGTGGACGAAGCCGTCGGCGAATACGCCAAACGCTTCGGACGCGACGTCGCCTACACCCTCAAAGAAATCAAACCCGAAAAACGCGGCGCAGGCGTCAACGCCGCACAAGGCATGGCGGCGGAAGAAAAACGCATCCTCGAAGCCATCCCGCAAGGCGCATTCCTCATCATCCTCGACGAACGCGGCAAAGCCCCGACCTCCGTCGAACTGGCGGAACACATCAAAAGCTGGCAGCAAAACGGCGAACACGTCTGCTTCGTCATCGGCGGCGCCGACGGCATGACCGACCGCCTCAAACAACAAGCCCGCATGATGATGCGCCTCTCCAGCCTCACCCTCCCGCACGGCATGGTGCGCGTCCTGCTGACCGAACAGCTCTACCGCGCCGTCTCCATCCTCCATAACCACCCCTACCACCGCGAATAATATAGTGGATTAACTTTAAACCAGGACGGCGTTACCTCGCCTTGTCGTACTATCTGTACTGTCTGCGGCTTCGTCGCCTTGTCCTGATTTAAATTTAATCCACTATAAAAGCCGTACCCGCAGGCAGGCTTCGTGCGCCCACACCGCTTGAATCGGGCGCAGGCGTATCTGTTGCGAATTCAATACATCAAGAAATAGTAAACTGGGAAATATCTAGATATTGTTTGAACGCCTGCCATAAGGACGATAAGATACCGACCTCA
>NZ_AJMT01000067.1:0-16404 GCF_000260655.1 Neisseria sicca VK64 | reverse complement strand
GCAGCAAAAGTCAAACCTTGTTTGTCATTGACGTTGACTTGGTTGATGCCGGGCAAATTAATCTCGGCCGGGTCTTCTGCGGTGGAAATATTGACATCTTCTGTATTTAAAATATTCAAGCAAGTATAAAGTGATACGGTTTTACCGGAGCCTGTTGGACCTGTTACCAATACCATGCCATAAGGCCGATGAATAGCCTCAAGCAGCATTTCTTTTTGGAAAGGCTCAAATCCCAGTTGGTCAATATTTAAAGTTGCTGCATCAGAATTCAGAATACGCATTACCACTTTTTCGCCAAAAAGCGTAGGTAACGTACTTACACGAAAATCAATGGGGCGACCGTGTTTATGGAAAGCAATCTGAATACGACCATCTTGCGGTACGCGTTTTTCCGAAATGTCCAAACGCGCCATTACTTTGATGCGTGAAGCTAGCTGTCCGCGTACAGCAACAGGGGGTTGAACCACTTCCCTTAGCTGTCCATCTACACGAAAACGGACACGAGCCATTTGTTCATAAAATTCGAAATGTATATCGGATGCGCCTGCATTTAGCGCATCTGATAAGGTCTTGTGAATAAAACGTGGAATAGGCCCATCTTCAGCCTCTTCGTTGTCAATATAAAGCGCCTGAGAGGGCTGAGCAGCTTCTTGTTCTTCACTAATTTCTTTTAAGATAGTGGTAGAACGTTGTCCTAACCATTCTAAAAGAGAGCTTAACTGGTCGTCAGGTACGACAACTAAATCTATCGTCACACCTGAAGAAAAAGTGATTTTTTGGAAGTTTTGGATTTGTGTCGGGTCTGATACGGCCAGATAAACTTTACGGCCGCGACGAAATATGGGTATGCATCGATTTTGAACCATCTGTTCTTCGCTTAAAACATCAGTTATGACATTGCTGCGAGGATAATGATGCAAATCCAATAAGGGGTAGCTGAATACACGTGCAACTAATTCTCCTAAACTTCTAGGAGAGATGATGCCGTCCGCAAAAAGCATGGGTAAGATTTCTTTCCCTGATTTCAAGGCATTGCCGTAATGTTCAGCTTGTGCATTTGTAATGGTCTGGCTTTGAAGCAGTACGCGTAATAGTCCGATACTCATTATTCAATTATCCATTTCTTGTATAACCTTTTATACAGTAAATATTTTCAGGCGTAATGCCGATGAAATATCTTACAAAAAGGAGATCCCCATTGGTTACTTGATATTTTGTATTTAACTGTATTAAAAGGAAATTTTATTTTAAGTGTTTTTATTTATTGTTAAGGAATAATATGATATTCCGATGGTATGTGCAATCCCTTATTTATGCAGAATATTATAGGGAGGGTAGTTTGGAAATTTTTAGGGAGTCGCTATTATAAGGCAAACAATACAGTTGCAACACTTCTCGGCGGAACTTTGTATGAGACTCTCTTAGAGTGATTGCTTTGGATGCTGTTTCTAGCGGGATAATTTGGTGGTATTTAAGAGACAGTATGGTGGGGATAGACCACATGTAGGTCGTCTGAAAACTAAAAATGCGAAAAGCCGAATCATGTTTGAGTACATGATCCGGCTTTGATTTGATATGAGCGACTATTTCAGCAAATTAAAAATAGAGACTCAGTTCGTTAGTCGATAATTTATTGGCGAATACGAGTTTGCGCGGGTGCAGGTGCAACTTCGCGAATAATGACTTCACGAACAACTTGAGGTTCTGCTTTTTTCGGACCGCAGCCTTCAGGCATCCAATAGAATGATTGGGCATTTTTGTCTTTATCAAACAGAATCTTGAATTGGCAAGTTTTGTGTTCGCCATTTTCACGGTAGTTGAACAAGTAGTCCCACTCGCGCACGCCATAAAGACCTTCTTGGAAGTGAGGACGTCCAATCAGTTCATAGATTTGGTCTTTATTCATGCCGGCTTCAATTTGACGGACATTATCCCAGTTTGGCCAAGAGCCATGTTGAGTACCATCGTGACGCAGGGTGGTTTTGGCTGCATCAGGCCATACGGGATTGTCAGTAGTGCCTTCTTTGCTAACTTTGCTCAGATTGCCACAGGCTGCCAAGGAGAGTGCTGCAATCGCAGGCAATACAAATTTCGATAATTTCATGTTTTTTCCTTTTATATCAAATCTTTGATAGATGGAGATGATTTTAAGCCATCCCCTCTAGGTCTTACCATTGGTAGCCGACGCTTCCGCCCCAGTTGACATCTTTGCGGGTGTTCACGCTTACGCCGGTTTTGATAGACCATTTGTTGTTATCGGAATTATGTGCATAACCAACAGCAATTGCTTGTTGACCACGATAGCCACCTACAGCTGCAGAAACGATACTTTTACCTGCTTCGTTCGGACGTTGCAGGAAGCCGATTGCAGTAGCACCAGCGATACCTGCACGCAGGTCTTTGTTCATATCGTTGATACGGTCTTGGAGGTTATTGATAACGATGGTGTTGCCGTTTGTTTGTGCGGCTACTTGGTACAGTTGGCTGCCGTTGATGGCATCTGTGCTGGTAGGTGTGATACGGCCGGCTGCAACATTGGTGATTGTGCGTTCGTTACCTGCTGAGCCTACACTTACTGTAGATGTAGGATTAGTACCGGCAAAACCACTGTAAGTTACGCCGTTTACAGTAGCGCTGTTAGTGCCTACTGCAGCAGAAGTAGTAGAATTTGCGCCTAAAGCAACAGAGTATTCATCACTTGCAATCGCTCCGCGACCGATAGCGACAGAAGAGCCGCCTTTAGCTTGGGCCTGCAGACCAGAAGCGACGCTGGCGTTTCCAGTAGCTTGGGAAGCAGGACCTGTTGCAACAGAGTAGTTGTCGCTGGCGACGGAAGAAGAACCTACTGCAGCCGCAGAAGTACCGCTGGCTTGAGCTTTTTGACCTACTGCAACGGTGTAAGCGCCGGTTGCTTGAGTACCTTGTCCGACAGCGGTGGAGGCAGGAGCTGTAGCATTAGAGCCGGAGCCAAATGCGGTAGAAGACAGGCCTTCAGCGACAGAGGAAGAACCTACTGCAGTGCTGCTGTTGCCTTTTGCGGCAGCTTGGCGACCGATAGCGGTAGCTGCATTAGCAGTTGCACTGGCACCTTGACCGAAAGCAGCAGCGGCAGTGCCTTCAGCTTTGGAGAGTGTGCCAACTGCAGTAGCAGATTCATGTTCAGCAGTGGTTTCAGTACCAATTGCAACAGTGCTGTGGCTTTTTGCGCTGGCTTGAATGCCAACAGCCACGCCGTAACGGCCAGTTGCGCCCTTGCTGTCATAGTTGCCGCGGACGGGTTCGTTGTTATCGTTAATGCTTACATATGAAGCATTTGTCAGCGCTGCTGCAAATGCAGGCGAAGCAGAAACAAGACCTGCAGCTGCCAATGACAAAGCCACTGTTTTGTTGAGCGCGGTAAAACGATTCATGTGTGTTTTGTGTTTCATAATTATCTCCCTGATAAAAACACATAAATAATAATATGGATGAATCTATATATTTCGCATATTTTAATTGACAAATATATGCCGTTTATCTAATATGCATACCACTGGTCATCGAGCAGTAGTAAAATACATAAAATTTTATTTCTAAAAAATAAAATTGATTCAGAAAACAAATGGTTCGAAGCACGATTTACTACTTCGTACATGATCACCATTATATGAAGTTCCTTATTTTGTATTTATTATTTTTTTTTATCAAATATTAACTTCATTATAAAAAAACAATCGATTTCCTCATTATCTATATGTAATATATAACAAAAAAAATAATAACACATATAATATATTTATGTTTTTTGATTTATTTTGGTTTTAAATTGCGTTTTTTGCTTTTTAGTTAATTAAAAATATCTTTTTTGCTCGGTTTGGTCATTGTTGAAATCAAGCGTTGCATTTTATATATTTAATATGGTAGGAAATTTTATATGAAGATATATTTTTTCTACTGGAAATGATATTTTTCTTTTTTGTCTCTCTGTTAATTATTCCATAGATTTGTGTTGTATTTTCGATACTTGTTCCATGGTGTGGATAAGAGGTGTTTTTGTTTGGATGGTATATATTGGGATAAGCTGAGATTTGTAAAGACAATCCGAGTTTTCAGACGACCTTTTAGTCAAAAATAAAGCCCGATTATTGCAATCGGGCTTTATTGGTTTGTGGTTGTATCATTCAATCACGATTTTCGGGAAACGGCTGCTGAAATCTTTGCCTTTGTCTGCAATGGTCAGGGCGATTTGGAAGGCCGCGTCGGTATAGATTTTGGCAATGGCGGGATGTCCGTCAAACAATTGTTTCGCCGCGCCGCCATCCATTGCTTCGCGTACGGGTAGGCTTAACGGAAGCTGTCCGAGCAGTGGGACATTCAGACGACCTGCCAGGTTTTTGCCGCCTTCAGAACCGAAAATAGCTTCGGCGTGGCCGCAGTTGGAGCAGATATGTACCGACATGTTTTCCAGTACGCCGAAAATCGGAATATTGACTTTGTGGAACATATCGACTGCTTTGCGCGCGTCAATCAGGGCGATGTCTTGCGGCGTGGTAACGACGACTGAACCGGTTACAGGGATTTTTTGCGACAGGGTGAGTTGGATGTCGCCAGTACCCGGCGGCAGGTCGATGAAGAGGTAGTCCACTTCATCCCACTCGCTTTGGAACATCAACTGCTGCAAGGCTTGGCTGACCATCGGGCCGCGCCAAACGACGGCTTGGTCGGTATCGACCAGAAAGCCGATGGACATCACTTGGATGCCGCTGTCGGCTTCGACGGGAATCAGTTTTTTGTTTTGTTGGTCAGGTTTGCGGTCTTGCACGCCCAACATGGTCGGTTGGCTCGGACCGTAGAGGTCGGCATCCAGTACGCCCACTCGCGCGCCCATGCGTGCCATGGCGGTGGCAAGATTGGCGGTAGTGGTGGATTTGCCGACACCGCCTTTGCCGGATGCAACGGCGATAATGTTTTTGACGCCTTTGATGGTGGCAACGCCGGGCTGTACTTTGTGCGTTGTGATTTCCGTGTCGATGCTGAGGTGGATATGCGCGTCGCCCGTGATGCCGATGACGGCTTCTTGCAGGCTGTTGGCGATGTCGGCGGCGATGTGGCCGACGGGGAATCCGAATTTCAGTCCGATATGGAGGCCGTCGGAACGTTCTTCCAACAGTTGGACGGCTTTTTCACTGCCGAGCGTGCGTTCGGTACCGGGGATTTTTACTGCTTCCAGTGCAGTTTGAATGGCTGCGATATTCATGGCGTATCTCTGGTTGATAGGGAACGATAATTGAATGAAGGATGATTCATGTTTGGTGTGTTAAATACAGGAAATACGGTAGGTATGGAATGAAAGATACGGATCCATATTTCAGGAAAAATGCGTGAGTGCTGTAATAAATTTTCTTACAATAAAAACTGTATCTAAAGTCATCAAAATTAATTTAAATATTATTAAAAATATAGAGTTTTTATACAATGAATTATCAGGTTGGTCATGATATTTTATGTAATTATATTTCTGAACTTTATATTATGTTTTAATGAATATGAATGAGCTGGGTAGTGAATGTTAATCCCAATTTGCGGCAAGTTCATTTGCTATTTTGAGTCGTTCTGTAGTGCCGACATCCAGCCATAATCCATTGTGTTGCTCGCCGGTAACGCGGTGTTGGTTCATGGCTTCCCGCAATAGAGGCGCGAGTTTGGCGATTTGGTTGGGCGGTGTATTTTGGAAAAGGTCGGGGTGGTATATGCCTATGCCGCTGAAGGTTAGTGCGATTCCTTCGGTTTTATTGGAGTGTACCTGTCCATCGGGGGAAATGGAAAAATCGCCCTCCGGATTGTGTGGGGGATTGGGAACCAACCAAATATGTGCCAATAGGTTGGATGTTTGTAGGGATGCGGCAGCCTGTCGGGCGGCGTTGAAGTCGATATCGGTCAAAACATCTCCGTTGATGACAAGGAAAGGGGCGTCGCCCAGTAAGGGTAGGGCGGTGGCGATTCCGCCGGCGGTCTCCAGTCCGCCTGTCGATTCGGGAGAGTAGGCTATGCTGACTCCGTATTGTGCGCCGTTACCAAGTGTGGCTTCGATTTGTTCGCCTAGCCATGCGTGATTGATGACGATTTCGGTGAAACCTGCGTTTTTCAGACGACGTATATGCCAGCCGATGAGTGGTTCGCTGCCGACTTTTAGAAGTGGTTTGGGTGTGTGGTCGGTCAGGGGGCGCATCCTTTCTCCGCGTCCTGCTGCCAGTATCATTGCTTTCATGGCTGTCCTTGTTTGGGATGGGATTATATAGTGGATTAACTTTAAACCAGTACGGCGTTACCTCGCCTTAGCTCAAAGAGAACGATTCTCTAAGGTGCTGAAGCACCAAGTGAATCGGTTCCGTACTATCTGTACTGTCTGCGGCTTCCTCGCCTTGTCCTGATTTAAATTTAATCCACTATAGTGAAACGCGTGATATCCGTTTTCAGCACGAGAAACCTGTCTGTGAGATACAGCCTATTTTGTTTCGGCGCAGAGGCTCAATCAATGCTGCCGAATTTGCCGCTTTTGAAATCGCTGATGGCTTGGCGGATTTCTTCGGCGGTGTTCATCACAAACGGGCCATAGCCGACGACGGGTTCGTCAATCGGGACGCCGGAGAGCAAAAGGATTTTGACTTCTTCGCTGTCGGCTTCTATGTGTACGTTGCCGCCGCTTTTCTCAAAGCCGACCAATTGTCCTGCGCCTGCCTGCTCTTTGCCGTTTAGGGTAACGTTGCCCCGCAGGACGACCATAGACAGGTTGTGGGCTTCGGGTATTTCCAATACGGCTTTTTTATTGGCATTCAAAACGATGTCCCAGACGTTCATTTCGGTGAAGGTGTCGGCTGCGCCTTTTACGCCTTTGTATTCTCCTGCAATCAGACGCAGGCAGCCTGCCTCGTCAGGGAGCTCAACCACGGGGATACCGGTTTTGGCGAGATGCTGATAGCGCGGCGGCGTGTTTTTGTCTTTGGCGGGTAGGTTGACCCAAAGTTGGACCATTTCAAACAGTCCGCCTTTTTTGCTGAAGTTTTCGGAGTGGAATTCTTCATGGATGCTGCCCGAACCTGCGGTCATCCATTGCACGTCGCCTTCGTAAATGATGCCGCCCCCGCCGCTGGAGTCGCGGTGTGCCACTTCGCCGTGGTAGGCGATGGTAACGGTTTCAAAGCCTTTGTGCGGGTGTTGTCCGACACCGCGCGGGCTGCGGGCTTCGTTGGGGGAGAATTCATAGGGTGCGGCGTAGTCGAGCATCAGGAAAGGGTTGGTGCCGCGGTCGTCGCCCATGTGGGAGAACAGGGGTTGGACGAGGAATCCGTCGCCGACCCAGTGTTGGCTGGTTGCACGGTAGATTTGTTTGACGTTGCGCATGATGAGGTTCCTTCTTGTGGGGTCGTCTGAAACCTTTTCAGACGACCTTTGTGTAATGAAATTAATAATGTCATGGTTGCCATACTTTGTTGCATGTATTATATGGGGTACAAACTTATTAACAAGTACGCACAATTTTTATACTGTCATTCGGAGGTCAATAATGGCGGAAACAGAACCGACACACGGCGCCTGCTGTCCGGTCGTCAATACTTTGGATATTATCGGCGGCAAGTGGAAGGTATTGATTTTATATTATTTACACGGGGAAACCCGACGATTCAACGAGTTGCAGCGTCTGCTGGCGGGCGTTACCCAGCGGATGCTGACGTTGCAATTGCGCGAGTTGGAGAGCGACGGTATTGTCCATCGCGAAGTGTATCCGCAGGTGCCGCCGAAGGTGGAGTATTCGCTGACCGTGTTTGGACGGACATTGATGCCCGTCATCGAGGCGATGCACCGCTGGGGCGAGCAATATGCCGCAGAATGTGCAAAACACAGAAAGCAGCCGCAGGAATAAGTCGTTTCAGACGACCTCTCGGTCAGGTCTTTAAAATGAAAAGTGATGCGGGCATATATTCGCAACGGGCTTTGCTTTATAATGATGACAGTCAAACATAACGACATAAGCATTTGGAATCAATAATGAAAAAAATTGTAACGGCTCTTATCGCCACCATTTTGTCAGCAGGCGCAAATGCAGCGGATACTTATGGTTATCTCGCCATGTGGCAGAACCCGCAAGACGGCAATGATGCGCTGCTGATTAAAACGACTAAAGAAAATATGTCGCAAATCGAGGCAAATGCGGAGCTGGAAGCGTTTTGCCGCGGGCAGGACACGCTTTCGGGCGTGCAAAACGGCGAGGCGACAGGCTGTAAATCCGTTGTTCCGCTTCATAACACCTGCATCGCCGTCGCATACCCGAAATCGGAAGGCAAGCTGACGACGAACAATGCGGTTGTGATTACTTCGCCGCGCTTTAAGAGCGTGCATCAGGTTGCGCTGAATCAGTGCATCAAGAAATACGGTTCGCAAGGGCAATGCGGTTTGGAAACGGTGTACTGTACTTCGAGCGCGTATTACGGCGGTACGGTCAAAACGTTGTTGAACCGATTGAAGGCGCAATAAATAGCGTAAAAAGGTCGTCTGAAAACCGCATAACGGCTTTCAGACGACCTTTCAATTCATCTTCTATGTATAGTGGATTAACTTTAAATCAGGACAAGGTGAGGTAACGCCGTACCGGGTTAAAGTTAATCCACTATAAAACGGCAAGGAAAAATCTGATGATTGATTATATAAAAATGTATGAAAGCATGAGTGCTTCTCATGAAACCAAAAGTCTGCGCTTTCCGCTTTATTTCAATTTCAAACTTTTATCCATTGCCAATGATTTTTTTGTCAAAGACGAAGCGGGTAACGAAATCGCTTATACGCGTCAGAAAATGTTTAAACTCAAAGAGTTGATTAATGTTTTCCCTGACCGCAATCAGGATACGCCCGTATTCACCATTCATTCGGAACAGATTATTGATTTTGGTGCGACCTATATCATCCAAGATGCTTCAGGTAAGGTTTTGGGGAAAGTGGTGCATGATGGCGTCGGGTCGCTTTGGCGTACCAGCTATCAGGTGACGGATGCGGAAGATCAGTTGCTTTTCCATATCCGTGAAAAAAATCCGTGGGTGACAGTATTGGACAAAATGGCAGGGCAGATTCCTTATTTGGGTTCGCTGACGGGTCTTTTTTTCAACCCGACTTATTTGATTACCCGACCTGACGGGACTTTGGTGTACCGCTTGAAGAAATTGAGGGCGTTATGGGAAGGGAAATTTAGCCTGCACAAAGAAGACCAAGCGAGTTTGAACGACGATATCTTGATATTGAATTCGGTGATGTTGTTTTTGTTGATGGAAAGAAATAAAGGATAAAGCCAAATGGTATTCAGGCAGGCTTGCGGATGAAATGTCGGGTATTTGATTTTGAGGACAGGGCTGCTCAAGGTTTATCACATCCATTCACATTCAAACATTTTCATTTCTAGGACGCGCTGATAAAATAGCTCGTCTGAAAAGTATAGAAGAATCAAAATAATGAGTATTGCCAATAATAAAAAAGCCTTTCACGACTTCTTTATCGAAGATCAGCTCGAAGCCGGCCTGGTATTGGAAGGTTGGGAAGTCAAAGCCATCCGCGCCGGGCGGGTGCAGCTGAAAGAAAGCTATATCTACTGGAAAAAAGACGCTTTTTATCTGGTCGGCTGCCATATTACCGCGCTGCCGACTGCCTCGACGCATGTCAAACCCGACCCCGTCCGTCCGCGCAAGCTTTTGCTCAAGCAATCCGAAATCAACAAGCTCATCGGTAAAACCGAGCGTGCGGGTTACACCATCGTCCCGTTGAACCTGCACTTCACACGAGGCAAAATCAAAATGGAAATCGGTTTGGCGAAGGGTAAAAAACAACACGACAAACGCCAAAGCCTGAAAGAAGCGGACTGGAAACGCGAAAAACAACGTTTGATGAAAAATGTGCGCTGAGGCTGATAGCAGCTTGAATGGAACGCCGGGTGCTGATGCCGCTGCAAACTTGTGCCCGCCGTTTACACATCAAGCCCTATGTTTGCAAAAACATACCCAAGATTGCTTTCTTCAGGCTTTTCAGACGACCCTTGCGACCCAATAATCAGGGTCGTCTGAAATTTTACGGAGTAACGTCATGTCCCGCTCTTCGCTTTTCCTGCCGCTGTTTTTGATTATCTTCGGTGCCGTTTGGTTTTTGAAAACGACGGACATCCTGCCCGCAACTTCGACCATCGTGTCCGCCGGTATGGTGCTGGCGGGGATTGCGGTTTTGGTGATGGACGGTGTCAACAAGCAGTCTATCGTTTCCGGCCCGCTGCTGGTGTATATCGGCGCGGCGGTATATCTGCACAATCAATACTGGCTCGGTTATTCGCCGTTGGTTGCTTTGGGAATGATGGTGCTGGGCTGCCTGCTGCTGCTTTCGCGCAGCGATATGGTGCCTTATAAGCAGCATAAACAGCAGGATAACTAAGCCCCTCTCTCTGCAAAGGTCGTCTGAAAATGGTATAATCCGCCGTTTTCAGACGACCTGTTTTGTTATCGGAATCCCGTTTTGAAACAGTCAGACCGTTCCCTATCACTCTGCAAAGTTCCCGCCATGACCCAAGACAAAATCCTCATCCTCGACTTCGGTTCGCAAGTTACCCAGCTTATCGCCCGCCGCGTGCGCGAAGCCCATGTTTATTGTGAGTTGCATTCTTTCGATATGCCTTTGGACGAAATCAAAGCCTTCAATCCGAAAGGCATCATCCTCTCCGGCGGCCCCAATTCCGTTTACGAATCCGACTATCAAGCCGATACCGGCATCTTCGATTTGGGTATTCCGGTTTTGGGTATCTGCTACGGAATGCAGTTTATGGCGCACCACTTGGGCGGCGAAGTGCAGCCCGGCAACCAGCGTGAATTCGGTTACGCGCAAGTCAAAACCATCGATAGCGAACTGACCCGCGATATTTACGACGATGCGCCCAATACGCTGGACGTATGGATGAGCCACGGCGATAAAGTGTCCAAGCTGCCCAACGGCTTTGCTGTTATCGGCGATACTCCGTCATGCCCGATTGCCATGATGGAAAACGTTGAAAAACAATTCTACGGCATCCAATTCCACCCGGAAGTGACCCACACCAAACAAGGCCGCGCCCTGTTGAACCGCTTTGTCTTGGACATCTGCGGCGCGCAACCCAGCTGGACGATGCCGAACTACATCGAAGAAGCCGTTGCCAAAATCCGCGAACAGGTCGGCAGCGACGAAGTGATTTTGGGTCTGTCGGGCGGCGTGGACAGCTCAGTAGCCGCCGCGCTGATTCACCGCGCCATCGGCGACCAACTGACTTGTGTGTTCGTCGATCACGGCCTCTTGCGCCTGAACGAAGGCAAAATGGTGATGGATATGTTCGCCCGCAACTTGGGCGTGAAAGTGATTCACGTCGATGCCGAAGAGCAATTCATGGAGAAACTCGCCGGCGTTACCGATCCCGAGAAAAAACGCAAAATCATTGGCGCGGAATTTATCGAAGTATTTGATGCCGAAGAGAAAAAACTCACCAATGCCAAATGGCTGGCGCAAGGCACGATTTACCCCGACGTAATCGAATCCGCAGGCGCGAAAACCAAAAAAGCCCACGCCATCAAATCGCACCACAACGTCGGAGGCCTGCCTGAAAACATGAAACTCAAGCTGCTTGAGCCGTTGCGCGACTTGTTCAAAGACGAAGTGCGCGAACTGGGCGTCGCTTTGGGCTTGCCGCGTGAAATGGTGTACCGCCATCCGTTCCCCGGCCCCGGTTTGGGCGTGCGTATCTTGGGCGAAGTGAAAAAAGAATACGCCGATTTGCTGCGACAAGCGGACGACATTTTCATCCAAGAATTGCGCAATACTACCGACGAAAACGGCACATCTTGGTACGATTTGACCAGCCAAGCCTTCGCCGTGTTCCTGCCCGTAAAATCCGTCGGCGTAATGGGCGACGGACGCACTTACGACTACGTCGTCGCGCTGCGCGCAGTCATCACCAGCGACTTCATGACCGCACACTGGGCAGAACTGCCGTACTCGCTGCTCGGCCGCGTGTCCAACCGCATTATTAATGAAGTCAAAGGCATCAACCGCGTGGTTTACGATGTAAGCGGCAAACCGCCCGCCACGATTGAGTGGGAATAAAAGTAAAGATATAAACGCATAAAAAGGTCGTCTGAAATGGTTTCAGACGACCTTTTGGTTTTTATAAAAGAATAATGGAACAAGGAGATGGCTGAAGTGCATTTAGACAATATAGTGGATTAACTTTAAACCAGTACGGCATTGCCTCGCCTTAGCTCAAAGAGAACGATTCTCTAAGGTGCTGAAGCACCAAGTGAATCGGTTCCGTACTATCTGTACTGTCTGCGGTTTCGTCGCCTTGTCCTGATTTAAATTTAATCCACTATATAAGGAGAAAACGCGATGTCGTCCTAACGAATTTCATTTGCCAAAAAATAAAGCGGTCGTTCATGTAGCAAATACAGAACGACCGCTTGAGTCCAGCATCATTTTAGATTGTCTTCGGCAGCAAACAACTAAGGGTCTGCTGTCTTAATGATTCATTGCATGAATATATGGAAGACAAATCATGCGATACCGTTATTCAAGAGTTTATTTTTTCTCTTTCGGCATTTGAGATACCAAGGACAGGTTTACATCCAAGCCTTCGATTTGGAAGTGAGGACGGGCAAACAGACGGACTTTGAAGAAGCCGGGGTTGTCTTCGATATCTTCAACCAAGACTTTGGCTTCACGCAGAGGATGCGTTGCCTGCAACTCGTCGCTTGGATCTGTCATTTCAGTAACCAATGTATTGATCCAAGTGTTCAATTCCAATTCGAGCATACGGCGGTCTTTGGTTGTACCGATGTTTTCGCGTTGGATCAGCTTGAGATAGTGAGCCAGACGGGAAAGCAGGAAAACGTAAGGCAAACGGGCATTGATGCGGCTGTTTGCCGTCGCTTCTTTGGTTTCGTAGAGCGCAGGTTTTTGCGCTGAGTTGGCCGAGAAGAAGCAGGCGTAATCGCGGTTTTTATAGAAAGACAGCGGTACGAAGCCCAAATTGGCAAATTCAAATTCACGGGTTTCGGGAATCAGGACTTCGGTAGGGATTTTTACTTGATTGCCGGTACCCAAATCATACATATGGATAGGCAAGTCTTCTATCAGACCGCCGGCTTGTGGTCCGCGGATTTGAACGCACCAGCCGTTGTTGATGAAGCTGCGAACCATGTTGGCAGCGAAGGCAAAGGATGCGTTTGCCCATAAGTAACGATCGTGTTCGGTGCCCTTAACTTGTTCTTCGTAATTGAAGCTGCGTACAGGAACTGTATCGCTACCGTAAGGCAGACGGGCAAGGAAGCGGGGCAGGGTCAAGCCGATATAGCGCGCATCATCGGTTTCGCGGAAGCTTTTCCATTTGATGTATTCGGCACGGTCCATATAGTTCGCCAAGTCCTGAATGCCGGCGACTTCTTCCATGCTTTCTTTACCGAAGAAAGATGGGCCGACAGAGCCGATGAATGGCATGTGTGCAGAAGCGGAGACGCGTGAAATATTGCGCAGCAAAGCCATGTCTTGCGGGCTGCGGTCAAATTCGTAGTTGGAGATGACTGCGCCGATAGGTTCGCCGCCCGGGGTGTCGTATTCGTTGCTATAAGTGTGGCGATACAGTCCGCTTTGGACGATTTCGGGTGCGTCTTCAAAGTCTTGAATCAAGTCTTCTTTGGAGACGTCGAGGATTTCGATTTTAACGTTGTGACGGAAGTCTGTGCGGTCAACCAAGAATTTCAGACCGCGCCATGCAGATTCGATTTTTTGGAATTCTTCGTTATGGAGGATTTCATCTAATTGGCGGCTGAGCTGTTCGTCAATGCGTGCGATGTGGTAGTCCAACAGGCTTTTGTCGAGGCGTTCTACTTTTTGAGATGAGTCCTGAATCATCTTTAAAAATACGCTGACCGCTGCTGCGATACGTTCATCCGCAGAGGCTTCGGACATTTTTTCGGCGCTTTGGAACTGTTCGATATCGATGACGGAGTCGACGGCGTTTAAGTTGATTTTTTGACACAGTGCTTCATAAACACTGGCTGTGTTTTCTTGTTCTATAACGGTTGTTTGGGCTTCTTGGCGTTTTTGCATATTTTAAATCCTTACGGGTGTTTTCAGACGACCTTGTGTTTTATTTGTTAACAGGTGCAATTTTTTCGAGGCGGTCGCGCAGTTCGGCAGACAGATTTTCGTCACGCAAGATGGTTTCCAGTTCGCGACGGAATGCCGAATCGTCCAATAGGTTGGATTTCAAGTCACGGAGCAGGTTGCGCATAGCCAATAAAGCGCGCAGCTCGGGAACATTTTGTGCAATTTGTTCCGGATGGAAATCCCGCATAGATTTGAAATTCAAATTGATGTTCATCTCGCCGCCGGCAGGGGAGAGGGTGTTTTTCACAGTCAGGTTGGCTTTAGGATTAAAGTCGGACAATACGGAATCAAAGTTGTTTTTGTTGATATTGACTTTTTCTTTTTCGGCAAGGTCGCGTTTGTCTTGACCATTGCTGTAATCACCGGTGACTAAAAGTTTGAGCGGAAGCTCGACTTTTTTCTGTGCGCCTCCGGTATGGAGGTCTAGTTTGATATTGATACGTGAAGGTGGAACTTCGTTTTGGAAACTTTTGCTCACGGCTAATCCTATTCTCTGTTATGTGTTGAAGGGAAAATCTTTCGGTTCAAATGAAATATAAATACTAAATTTGGATATATTTCTATCTAAATAGTATAAATGTTAGGTATACTGTTGTCTATTGCATTCAAAATTTATCTGACAAAAGGTATTTAAAAGGTATAAACAGTGAAATTTCATAAACCATTATGGGAAGAGGGTGTCTTGCTCTCTCCTCAGCACTTCCAACAACAAAACGTTTTTAATAGTTACATTTATGCAACAGTAATAAAATTGATGGGCGAATTCAAGTGGGGATGTTTTCGTTGCGAGTTCGACCAGCAGACGCTTGAATTAGGAAAAATTAAATTGAATGAGCTTCAGGCCTGCCTGCCGGACGGAACTCTAATCGACTTGCAGTCGGGCAGTGGCTCTGTTGAAGTTCGTGATATTAATAGCCTGCCTATGAGAGCGCGAAATACAGTGCTGTTGGCTCTCCCGGTTTATCAAGCGCATGTACCGAATTTGGTGGATGAAAACGGGGCTGGTAATACTCCTAGACGGTTTGTGAAAAAGTTCGAGCAAGTTGAGGATTTATTTTCCGCTGAGGAGGCAGAACTTGCCGTTGAGCAATTAAATTTACAAATTCGTTTTGATTTCGAGGATAATGACGATTACATTACATGCCCCATTGGTGTAGTGGAAAAAAACGAGAATGGGGCATTGATTTGGTCTAAAGACTACATCCCTCCATTATTGTCGATTACAGGTTCGGAAGTTTTACTTTCATGTCTGAATAGAATCACTTTGCTGGTGTTGTCCCGTATAGATAACTTATCCGCCCGCCGCCGGGCGCGTAGTGAAAATACGGTCGATTTTTCTGTGTCTGACTCAACCTTGTTCTGGTTCTTGCATGGATTAAATACGATTTATCCTGAATTGAAACATTTGAATGATTACCCGCAGCAACATCCTGAGGAGCTTTATAAACTCTTAGTGCGTCTGCTTGGTATGTTGTATACATTCAGGGTGAGTGAATCTGTGAATGAGATGGAACCATACGATCATTTTGATCTGTTTGGAACCTTCAACCGTTTGGAGTTGAAAATCCGCAGTCTGTTAGATGAAGTCATTCCATCGCCTGTCATCGAATTGTCGTTAGAACATACAAAATCCACACATTGGCGAGCTCAGATATTTGACAGCAGAATTGATGATAATGCGGAGTTTTATATCTCGGCACATTCTGATTCCGTTGTTTTTGCTGAATTGCAGAAGCAATTGCCATTGGTCAGCAAAATTGGTGCACCTGAAGACGTGGAACGCGTTATCAATACGGCAGTAATGGGAGTGCCTTTGCAGTTGTTGAATCAAACCCCTCCTGGTTTGCCGTTCAGAATGGATAATGTTTACTTCAGATTAGACAAACGGCATGTGGCATTTTCAAGAATGATGCAATCGCAGGTATGTAGTATTTACGTTCCAACATCTATACCCAATTTACATTTAAGCTTGTTTGCAGTAGTGAGTATTTAATATGAACCATAATCCATTGATTCGAAGTGAATTAAGAGATACTGCTTTGACCGTATCCGCATTATCGGCAGGTTTTAGTCCCGAGCATGCCTCAACATGGTATGAGTATGGCAAAACTTTGGTAGAGAATTTAAGAAAAAATTTAGCAAGCTCTGGTCGTAGTGCAGAGGAGATTGAAGAGATTTCTTATGCGCAGTGTGCGCTTTTGGATGAGGTTG
>NZ_AJMT01000066.1:0-16383 GCF_000260655.1 Neisseria sicca VK64 | reverse complement strand
TTAATCCTCCCCGGATACCTGATAATAAGGCATCCGGACCGCCTTTTAGGCGCAAACAGGCACACTTAGCCTGTTAGCTGCTTTCAACAGGTTCAAACAATCGCCTTCAGATGGCTTTGCGCACTCACTTTGAGCAGACCAAAATAGGCTGCCCGGGCGTAGCGGAATTTACGGTGCAGCGTACCGAAGCTTTGTTCGACCACATAACGGGTCTTCGACAAATATCGGTTGCGTTTGGTTTGCGCTTCCGTCAGCGGATGGTTGCGGTGGGCTTTGCGCATAATGCCGTCTAACAACTGATGCTCTTTCAGATGTTGCCGGTTTTCCTTGCTGTCGTAGCCTTTGTCAGCATAAATGGTCGTACCTTCGGCAATACCCTCCAACAAAGGGGACAGATGGTTGCACTCATGGGTATTGGCGGGGGTGATGTGCAGTTTCTCGATATAGCCTTCCTCATCGGTGCGGGTATGTTGTTTGTAACCGAGTCTGTAGAGGCCGTTTTTCTTTGTCCAGCGAGCATCTTTGTCCTTACTCGGTGTGGTTTGGCCGCTGACTTGTCCTTCCTCATCGACTTCTATGGCCTGACGCTGTTTGCTGCCGGCGGTCTGAATAATGGTTTTTGTGTTATATTTTACAATATTTAATTATATGTAACTCAGAACGGAATATCGTCGTCGATGTCTTCGACAGGGGCTGCCGGTGCGGCGGGAGCTTGGCGGCGGGGGGCAGCAGGGGGTTCTTGGTTTTGCGGGGCTGCTTGGTATTGTTGCTGCGGCGCTTGTTGTTGGTAGCCGCCTTGGCTGTAACCGCCGTCGTCGTAAGGTGCGCCGCCGCTGTTGTCGTTGCGGCCGCCGAGCATTTTCATTTCATTGGCGATAATGTCGTATGCGGTGCGTTCGATGCCGTCTTTGCCTTGGTATTTACGGCTTTGGATGCGGCCTTCCAGATAAACTTGGCTGCCTTTTTTCAGGTATTGTCCGGCGATTTCGGCGAGGCGGCGGTACATGGTGATGTTGTGCCACTCGGTGCGTTCTACGCGCTGGCCGTTGCGGTCGTTCCATGTTTCGCTGGTGGCGACGCTGAAATTGCAGACGGCTTCGCCGTTGGGCATATAGCGGACTTCGGGGTCACGACCGAGACGGCCGATAAGGATGACTTTGTTCAATGACATTTTTTAAACTCCTGTGATGATGTTTTCGGCGGCCTCTTGGTCAAATCCTTTTTGCAACGCCTTGATGTAAATGGTTTGTTTGTCTGCGCTGAAGGTAATGCTTTCGACGCCTTCGATTTGGGACAATGCTTGGTAGAGCGAATCGTGTTTTTCCTGCCATGCGCGGCTGACGGGATAGCTGAGGTTTTTGACGGGTTTGGGCGCGGGGGCGAGTATGGCGATGACCAGCCACAACAGCATCAACGCGCTGCAAAAGGTGAAAACGCCTGCAAAGCCGTATTGTTGAAACAGCCATCCGCCGCTTGCGCCGCCCACAAACAGCCCGACGGACTGCATGGTATTGTAAACGCCCATCGCCGTGCCTTTCAAATCGGCCGGCGCAATCTTAGACACCATGGACGGCAGGCTGGCTTCCAATACGTTGAAGCCGATAAAGTAAACAACCAGATAGGCGGTAATCAGCCAAATCGAGTGCATGCCGAACAATAAGCCGATTTGCGCCGCGGCAATGCAGGCGATGCCGAGGATGAAGACTTGTTTGAGCTTGTTGCGGGTTTCGCCGATGATGATGAGGGGGATCATGATCACCAGCCCTGCGATGGTCGAGGGCAGATAGACTTTCCAATGCTGGATTTTTTCCAAACCGAGCTGCGTCATGGCAAAAGGCAGGGCGGTAAACAACGCCATTTGTGCGGCGTGCAGTGCGAAAATGCCGAAATCCAGGTTGAGAAGCTGGCGGTCACGGAGGACTTCGCCCATGCGCGAGGGCTGCGCCTGTGTGTCTTCGTGCAGTTTGGACACTTCGGGGTCGGGAGTCATCCAAGCGACAACGCCTATGCTGATGACGGTCAGGATACCGGTCAGCATAAACAATCCGGGAACGCCGATTATGTCGGCAATCATCGGGGCGACCACCAGGCTGACGGAAAAGGTCAAACCTATGCTCAAACCTATCATCGCCATTGCGCGGGTACGCACGCCGTCCCGGGTCAAGTCGGCAAGCAGCGCGGTCACTGCGGCGCTGACTGCGCCCGCCCCTTGGATGGCGCGCGCGGCAACCAGCATGGGCAATGAGTTGGCGGCAGCAGCGAGAAAACTACCGGCGGCAAAGACAATCAGTCCGACATAAATGGTTTTTTTGCGTCCGAATTT
This sequence comes from Neisseria sicca VK64, assembly GCF_000260655.1. GTDB lineage: Bacteria > Pseudomonadota > Gammaproteobacteria > Burkholderiales > Neisseriaceae > Neisseria > Neisseria sicca_B. Next base: position 14,060 of record NZ_AJMT01000066.1, on the reverse strand, counting down.
ATCGGAGGCGATGCCCAAAGGCAGTTGCAGCAACGCCTGCGTCAGTCCGTAGATACCCATTGCTAGACCGACCAAGGTTTTGTTGTTTTCCGCGCCGGGCAATGAGGCGGCATATAAGGACAAAACGGGGAGAACCAAGAACATCCCCAACATACGCAGTGCGTAAACGCCGGAGAGGGTGGTGCTGGCACGCCATTCGTGCGGGAACATTTGGATGCGGGTGTCTTTTGCCATAAAAGGTTTTTCAGATGACCCGGTAGGATTTTTAGGTCGTCTGAAATTTTAAAATTATCAGATGTGCGGATTATACAGGATTCAAAAGGGTTTGCATTTGCACGGACCGCAGCCGTTTATACCCCGCGGTCAGCCCCATTGCCAGCGGTTGCGCCATGCGCCTAAGACGGCGTTGGGGTATTTGTTGCTGCCCAGGCTGCCGTTGAAGCGCGCCAAAGCGCGGACGATGTTGCCTTTTTCGATATTGTTGTAGTGGCGCAGGATGGTGCAGCCGTAGCGCAGGTTGGTGCGGATGTCGAACAGGTTGTGCGAAGGTTTGCCGATATAGTTTTTCCAAAACGGCATGACCTGCATCAGCCCGCGCGCGCCCACGCCGCTGATGGCGTATTGGCGGAACGCGCTCTCGACTTCGATCAAGCCCAAAATCACTTGGGTATTCAACCCCGCGCGGCTGCTTTCGTATTGGATGTTGACCAGCAGGCGGCGGCGTTCGGCGGCATCGGGAACGTAGCGGGCAAGGCGGGAGGACATCGCCGCCAGCCAGCGTTCGCCTTCGTTTGGATCGGCGAACACGAGGCGCGGCGGATTGACATTGTTGATGGAGCTGCGCATCACTGAAGCGACATCGTCGGCAAGCGTTTCTTCGCGTTGCGCGCCGGCGAGTGCGGCTGCAGGACTGAGCAGCAATGCGCCGCCAGCCAGTAAAAAGCGGCGGCGGGACGGGGATTCGGGCGTGAGGATAAGGTTTTCCGTTTTCATGTGTACTGTCATTCGTTTAGTCGGTTTAAAGGTCGTCTGAAAACCCTATCGTTGTTTTCAGACGACCTTTTGACGTTTGCAAAACGGATATTATAAGAATATCTCCGTGCAGAATCAAAGGTGGCGTGTATCATTGATGAGCGGATTGACTTGAAACAGACAATGCGTGATACATCAATACGGTGCAATATTGCGGCGGTTTAAAGTTGATTTGCGATATTGTCAATCAACGGCGGGACAGAGTAACATTAGAGCTTCGTTTATCCACCGGTATCCCTTCATGACCACTACGCCCACCAACGTCCTGGCATCCGTCGATTTAGGTTCCAACAGCTTCCGCCTCCAAGTTTGCGAAAATAACAACGGACAACTGAAAGTCATCGATTCCTTCAAACAAATGGTGCGTTTTGCCGCCGGTTTGGACGAACATAAAAACCTCGACGAAGCATCCCAAGAGCGTGCCTTGGACTGTTTGGCAAAATTCGGCGAACGGCTGCGCGGGTTCAGGCCCGAACAAGTGCGCGTCGTGGCGACCAATACCTTCCGCGTAGCAAAAAATATCGCCCAATTCCTACCCAAAGCCGAAGCCGCACTGGGCTTCCCCATCGAAATCATCGCAGGCCGTGAAGAAGCCCGCCTCATTTACACCGGCGTCGTCCACACCCTGCCGCCCAACGGCGACAAAATGCTCGTCATCGACATCGGCGGCGGCTCAACCGAATTTGTCATCGGCTCCGACCTCCAGCCGCTCGCCACCGAAAGCCTGCCTTTAGGCTGCGTCACTTACAGCCTGCGTTTCTTCCAAAACAAAATCACCGCCAAAGACTTCCAAGCCGCCATCTCCGCCGCCCGCAACGAAATCCAGCGCATCAGCAAACTCATGAAGCGTACAGGTTGGGATTTCGCCATCGGCACATCCGGTTCCGCCAAATCCATCCGCGACCTCATCGCCGCCGAGCTGCCCCAAGAAGCCGACATCACCTACAAAGGCATGCGCTACCTCGCCGACCGTATTATTGAAGCCGGTTCCGTCAAAAAAGCCAAATTCGAAAGCCTCAAGCCCGAGCGCGTGGAAGTGTTCGCCGGCGGACTGGCCGTCATGATGGCAGCGTTTGAAGAACTTGACCTCACCAAAATGACCGTTACCGAAGCCGCCCTACGCGACGGCGTATTCTACGATCTGATTGGACGCGGTTTGAACGAAGACATGCGCGATCAGACGACCGCTGAGTTCCAAAACCGCTACCACGTCAGCCTCAACCAAGCCAAACGCGTCGCCGAAACCGCGCAAGCCTTTATGGACAGCCTGTGCCACGCCAAAAACGTAACCGTCCAAGACCTTGCCCAATGGCAACAATACCTCGGCTGGGCAGGCAGGCTGCACGAAATCGGACTCGACATCGCCCACACCGGCTACCACAAACACTCCGCCTACATCCTCGAAAACGCCGATATGCCCGGTTTCTCCCGCAAAGAGCAAACCATACTCGCGCAACTGGTCATCGGACACCGCGGCGACATGAAAAAAATGGCGGACATCGTCGGCAGCAGCGAAATGCTTTGGTACGCCGTCCTCTCCCTGCGCCTCGCCGCACTTTTCTGCCGCGCCCGCCTGCCTTTGGATCTGCCGCCGCAAACCCAACTGCGCGCCGACGAAACCGGCAAAGGCTTCATCCTGCGCATCAGCCAAAACTGGCTCGAACAACACCCCCTAATCGCCGCCGCGCTCGACTACGAAAGCGCGCAATGGCAAAAGATCGATATGCCTTTCAACGTGCAGCCTCAATAGGGCTGAAAATAGTAAAAAGGTCGTCTGAAAATTAGATTCAGACGACCTTTTTGTTATTTGCAGGGATGTCGTGATTTGAGATAAGGATTTTGAATCCAATATTTTTTAGTATTTGAAACAGGTCGATAAGGGCTGACCCATCAGATATTTTATCAATGGGTATGGTTTGGGATGAAGCATGGGCTTTCCTCAATAAATCACTCAAACATAATGTTCTAACACATCGATAGTGTTTCCTATTTAAGATTAAGCAAGTAAAAAACGTTTATCGTTTGCTGCTAAAATGTGTCTTATATTTAAGGTGTTGGTATGTCCGCCTCCTCATTTCCATTCATTTGATTGAAATTTCTCCCATGCTCCGTTTCGCTCTATTCGCCGATATACATGGCAAATTCTTACTTCCTTTTAAGCTGGTACATCACTACCAGCAAATTACAGGCAAAAGCATAGATTTGATTCTCCAATGTGGTGATATGGGTGCTTTCCCCAGTAAAGATTGTATGGATAAAGCCACCTTGCGTCATGCTGCAAAAGATCGCAATGAATTGGGATTTATGGACGATTTTGTGCAACCGAATCCTCAAATCGCCCGATTTCTCGATAAACTTAATATCGATATGCTTTGCGTACGTGGCAATCATGAAGATCATGGTTTTTTAGACGAATTAGAACGGCAAAGCGAGCAGGCTGCTTTTACCATTGATGCTTATGAGCGCGTTTGGGTACTCAAAACGGGGGATTCGTTTGTGTTTCAAAAAGGAGGAGAATCGCTGGAAATAATCGGCATCGGCCGTATTGGCGATAGAAAACAACGACCTCATGGCGAATTTATCCAAGAATATGAACGTCAGAATCTGCGCCGTTTGGTTAAAGATTGCCTGAAAAGCAAACATGACCCCGATGTGCTGATTACGCATGATAAGTTTGGTGACAGCCAGCGCGGTTATGGCTCTGTTGAAATTGCAGAAGTGATGGATAAGCTTGCTTTTGCCTACCATTTTTACGGACATACTGGAGAAGCATATCAGCAAAATTTGGCAGACAACGGCATTACACAGTCGGTAAAAATTAAAGAATTGGAATTTGACGGAGAGGGTAAGTTGTCGGAGGGGTGTATGTTGATTTTGGAAGTAGAGCAGCAGAAGGGTGACAAGCATTTTACGCTTTCACCTGTACCATTAAACGAGATTATCCATTTTATGCGGGATACTTGGCGATATTACTGATGTAAAAGGGGCGGATAAGGAAATCCGTCCTTTTATTTTGGTTGATTGTTTTAGATAGTTCGAACCCTTAATGATATTTGATTTGGAACCGCTGTAAGAAATGGTAACGGCAAAGGTAGTAGAGGCATTATCGGCTAATGGGCTACTTAATAGTGCTCGGAATGAATGGCAAACAACTTACTAAATCAATATTTGTTTTCAGGCTGTCTTTTTAATACAATCTGTCCATGCTTTTCAAAGCGATTAGCAGCGGCTCTGCGTGTTTAGCGGCAGGCAGAACTGTGCGGGCGGCGTGCCGATATTCCGCATCCTGCGCTACGAAAGTGGCGGAAAGCAGAAAACCAAAGGCAAAAGCGTGTTTCGTCTAGTGGGAAAGACGGCGGGCAACGGGTCCGCAAACATGGGTTCGAATCCCATAGCACAAAGCTGATGGAAGTGTTTAGCTCACTCGGTAGAGCATCAGAATTTCATTCTGACGGTAGCGGGTTCGATTCCCGCAACACAAGCATTTGAATTAGCTCATTGGGTAGAGCAAAGGACTCATAATCCTTGTGTAACAGGTTCGATTCCTGTATTCAAAACCAAGCCTGTCGGGGCTTTATCCGACACTATCCTGTCACGATAGAAAATGGTTTGTAAAACCGACATTTATTGGTCTCAAAAACCAAAAACGCAGTACCGCAACCTGCTGCTGCCGCTTTCTGAGCGGTGCGGCGTCGGACGGCGTTTCAGGCAGCCTGCACCATTGGGGTCGTCTGAAACCTATCCGCCGCCATACCGCAAAGACAACAGGCAAGACTTGCGGCCCGGCTGACGCAAAGGCGGGCATGTTACCGGTGCATGGCAAAACGGTTTAGGCAAGATGTGAAACCCAAGCCCTGCGCTGCTCTCATGCTCCCCGATGCACACACGGGTCCGCCGCCTCTGGCTGTTGCACAAGCGGCAGCGGCAGGTTGCCCCTATTTCTTCGGGTTGCCGTTTTCAGGCGGCCTGAAACGGGATTTGGGGCAACGGAAATGCCCAAGCCCAATCCATTTTAAATTTTAAAAAGGAAACGTCATGTTCAAAAATTTCGTCGTCAAACCCACCGAACGCCTTATCGTTCTGCTGGATGGCAGCCTGCACACCGTTCTCAATGCGGGGAAACACACTATTTGGCATTGGGGCAAGGAAATTGAAACACACAAACAGGACGCGACCGTACTGCATGTGCAGTGGAACGGCATCGGCAGTTTGTTGAAAATCGCTTCGGAGCGCAAAAAGGCGGAAAAATTCCTGCAAATTGTCCATAACCCTGCCGGACACAATACACTGGTATGGCACGATGAAATGCCCGTATTCACCATGACCGACAATACGGACTATTGGGCGTTTTTTCGTCCTGAAAAGAGCGAATTGAACACGCTCACGCTGGCGCACAACGAATACTGGCTACCTGAAAACGTGCAGGAAACGCTGCTGTTGCGCAACCAAGTGCCATCAAACTGCGAGAAATTTGTCGTGGAGCAACACGAACGCCTGCTTATCCGCATCAACGGGCGTTTGCAGCGCGTGCTGGGCGAAGGGCGGTATCTGCTGCAAAGCAAGGCGAGAGCGAAAAATAACGAAATCGAAATCGAACGGCAACACACTGCCAACGCAATGTATCATCAATGGGAAGACGCGCAGAAATGGGCGAAAGAGCAGCCTGAAAATCCGCAATGGCTGGTGCTGGAAAGCCCTGTGGGGCAAAACACGTTGGCGTGGCATCAGGATTTTGGCGCAAAGGTCGTGGCAAGCGGCGAACACGCAGCGTTTTGGTTGCCTGAAAATGGAGAAATCGAAACGCACACGCAGCCGAAAACCGAATACTGGCTGCCCGAAAATGTGCAGGCTGCTTTGCTGGCACACGCCACGTTGGACAAACCCCTGCAAAAATATACCGTTAAAGCCAACGAACGCCTGCTGATTACCGAGCGCAACCGCCTGATGCGCGTGCTGGGCGAAGGCGATTATGTACTGCTGTTGGGCGAGGAACATAAAGCCCTGTTTGCCGATACAGGCATACCCGTATACGAAAATACGGCGCAACTGGCGCAATGGGCGGCGCAAAATCCCGAACTTGCGGCGGCGCATTGGCAGCGCGTGGAAGCCGGCGAAAACGAATTGCTGCTGTGGTCGCAAAACGGCAAGCTGCAAAACCTGATCCGCCCCAAAGAAGCAGCGTGGTTCTGGCGCGAAGCGGCTCAGCCGTATGAAATCCAACGTATTGATTTATCACAAGATTTGGCAATCGATGCGGATACAGTGAAGCAGTTGCAGAACATCAATTTCGGCGGCCATCCTGTGTTTAAAAATGCAGTGCATACGGTAAACGTACCCGAACACCATCAGGGCTTGGTCTATATCGACAACGTGCAGCAACCGCCTCTGACGCAGGGGCGTTACCACTATTGGCTGGTAAACCAGACGGTCGGCAGCCAAGTGGCAGATTTGCGTTTGCAGACTTGCGAAGTATCGGGGCAGGAGCTGCTGACTGAAGACAAGGTTACCGTACGCGCCAATGTGGTATGCAACTACCGGATTACGGACGCGCCCAAATGGTTTGCCCAGCATCAATCGCCCGAAGAATATCTCTACCGCGAATTGCAGTTCGCCATCCGCGCGCTCATCGGCAGTAAAAGTATGGACACACTGTTGGCGGACAAACAGGGCTTGGATACGGAGCTGACCGCGCTCATTCGCGCCAAAGTGCCGCAGGGCGCGGAAATCGACAGCGCAGGCGTGAAAGACATTATCCTGCCGGGCGAAATTCGCAGCATCTTAACGCGCGTAGTGGAAGCCGAAAAATCCGCCCAAGCCAACAACATCCGCCGCCGCGAAGAAACCGCCGCCACACGCTCGCTACTGAACACCGCGCGCGTGATGGAGGAAAACCCGACTGCCCTGCGTCTGAAAGAATTGGAAACATTGGAAAAAGTTACCGAGAAAATCGACAAGATTTCCGTGTACGGCGGATTGGACGGCGTGTTGAAAGGCTTGATTAATATTCAACAGCCGAAATAGGATTTTTGGCCGCCTGAACACGCCGCACGGCAGAAAAGCAGCCTGTACTTGGAAATTTGGAAGTGCAGGCTGCTTTTTTGGATAAAGTGTATGAGGTCTTTGCAATAATATAAGTTACTAAATTTTTATGCTCAATATCATTTCCAAAATGAAAAACCTTTCTGATTTTTCCTACTTTTTACTCAATATCAGAAAGGTTTTAGTTAATTGAAAATTTTTTGGCGTACTCTTAGGTGCCAAATTTCGTTAATAGACCATTTTTGCAAAGGTCTCTGTAAGTGGCTTTCTCAAATATGAGCTTTTCTGACATTGCAGTAATAGATTGCGAAGTAGGATTTATTGAACATTCAATACAAAATATGTTTCTTTAAATAGCCTGATTCAATCAGTGGGAAAACATCAGACAGCGGGGAAATCAATTTAACATCTGCGTGATGAATCATTACGTGTTCATTTTGGTTTAATTCATTCTTATATCTTCTGTACAAATTTTTATCATTATCGAAAAACCAAACTAAAGCATATATCTTCCCATGAATATTTTTTGATTCATGATATAACTTTCTAAATTTATCTCTATTTCCTTCTTTATTCAATCTTTCAAAGCTATTGCTTTGCTTGGATTTCGACCCTTCTTCTCCAATTAATTTACTTTCCAATGCTTTGGCATGGGCTAATCTTGAAACATCACTATCATTTTTACCTGAACGAAAATTCATATTTCCTCCGGCTATTGCCGTAGTTAAGAAAAATAAACCTAACAGAGCTATGAGCATTTTCTGCCATTTCGTTTTGTCGGTTTTAAAAATGAGGATTCCCATAATAATGCTCCTTTCTGAGAGGTCGTCTGAAAAATCATTTTCAGACGACCTGAACTTTATTGCGGCAAGACAAGATTGTCTAACGTCAGACCCGCATCGCGCAAGCTTTGTACGTATTGCTCAAACACGGTTTGATAATCGTCTGGTATTTGCGGACAGGTATAAGAAAATTCATCTGTTTTACGTTGGTAGTCCCAGTCTTGGCGGAGGTTTTTGATATAAGGGTGGCGTGTATCGTAATGGCAGAAAATATCACGCAGATTGCTCGAAAACAGGTGGCGTATGTTTCCCAGCGGGATGCGGTCGCGGCGGCATTCGGCGGTAAGTATGTCTAATATTTGGGCAATCAGATTGGTGTCGCCTTGAATGTGTCGAACGAGATAACTCAAGTCATACAAATCCTTAAAGCGCGGACGGATGAGCGTTTGATGCAGCTTCCATGCGATTTGCGGGGCGAGCGGTACGGAATAGGGCAGCGTAAATTGGTCCATCGCTGTATTGAATACGGTGTAGTAATCGGGTTCGATAGGCAAATCCAGATTAAACGATACATCAACGCTTAATTCTACAAGCTGACCGTTGATGGTGCAGGTCAAATCGGTATTGGTGGTGGGAAAATCGTCCGACATGGCGTAATCCACATTGCGCCAAAAGGGATTTTGGGAGAATGGTGTGAACGTTACGCCATCATAGGCATAAGCGGTGGTTACGGCTTGCGCCCATTTGTTCAGACTGTTTTCGGCAGAACGGTAGTCTTCTTTATACGGCAACATCACATAATCCAAATCGGCAGGCAGGCGCATTTGCAGATTGGGAAAATATTGGCGCGTGATGTGGCTGCCTTTAAGCATGAAGGGAAAATCCAAGCTGGCGGCGCGGCGGATAAATGCTTCTTGGGCGATAAGCTCCAGCAGCCGGGTTTCGGAAAGGTCGGGATACTGAAGGGCGTAGAGTTCAATGGGATTCATGATGCGTTTTGAGCAAGGTTATATAGTGGATTAACTTTAAATCAGTACGGCGTTGCCTCGCCTTGCCGTACTATCTGTACTGTCTGCAGCTTTGTCGCCTTGTCCTGATTTAAAGTTAATCCACTATAAAACAGGGACATGGCTTGAGCATGCTGTTCGTTGGATATGGGAATTCAGACGACCTGAAGGATTCCTCTCAATGCGTCCATCCTTTATCCAAATCCAAATTTCCATCATACACACAATATTCAAATTGCTGTTTGATAAGGGATACTGAATCGGGCAGATCGTCTAACAACTTTTGTACACGCTCAACAAACTCAGTGTAATCACCCGAATGGCGCACGGTAATAAACCGTTGGTCAGGCGTATGGCGTAAAGTGTTGCGCGACAGATGGGCATGGCAGCGAGAGCAGTAGGCGCGCGCAGGGTAGGCAATTCTTCAGCCTTATGCCGCACCTTGCCGTGCCATTCGAAATAACAGGGTTTTTCGTTTGGATAGCTCGTCTGAAAACAGACAGCGCAGTCGGCAGGAATTTCAATTTTTTCACGCACGATGGTAAAGCCTTGCGCGGCGAACCGATTGGCAAGCATCTGTATATGCTGCCGAACAGCATGATAATCGTCTGACTGTATCACAGCGGAAAACATCGGTTGCTGAGGATGCTCGCCCTCGGGCAGTTCGATTAGCACGGCTTTGCCTCCTAAGTCGGCACAGGTCGTCTGAAAACGGTGAAGGGCGGAGTAAGGTTGCGGCGTGGAAGTAAGGTGGAGTTCGTAATACATGGTTTCAGACGACCTTAATGTTCTAGATTGTTTCGTTTATTTGTTTCGGTAGGCCGGATTGCAGGAAATTGGACATTTCGCGATAAAACGCCATAACAATTTGCATTTTTTGCCGGTCCGGTTCGCTTGTTTGAGGTCGAATGTTTATTTCATCTATCAATTCGCGCAGCGGGCGGCGTTTGGTGGGATTGGCTTCGTCCAATATAAAATACAGAATTCCCCCGTCTTGTATCAACCTGCGGCGGGCATCCATTATATGACTGTTAAAAAATAAATTTTGAATCAGATTGGTGCGTTGTTCATCATTTTGTGGAGGTTTAGCGGTCTCAGGAAGCAACACGGTTTTGTTGCATACGCAGGACTGAGACTGATTGAGCGCAAAAACGGGCAGGTAAAACATCATTAACATTGCCTTCAGAATATCGCAGAAATGCCCTTCAGCCTCGTCATCGCCCTGCTGCAGACAAGCGGGGAGTTGGCAGGTTTGAAGGGTAAAGTCACATTCGCTGCGGCCTGTAGGCAAACCCAGTCCCAGATCCAAATAAAAATGACCGTCCAGTTCGATAAAATGCCATGGCGCATGGTTGGCGCGTACGCGCGGCAGATGCAGATAGGGATTGTGGCAAATCCTTAGGTACAGGCGGATCAGATGGGCAATATTACCGCAATAAGCAGGGTTGAGTTGAAGCACGCGGTTAATGCGGACGCTCTTTTCTTTTGGGCGGAGGAAGCAGGGCGGTTGTTTGGTTTTCATTAGAATGGTTGGATGGTTTTTGTCGTAGCCAGGTGTGTTTAAATTAGTTTGGTGTAAGGGGTGTGCAGAACGCACGCCCACGGTTTTGCTGTTTAGACGACTTCTTCTATGTCAGCCACCTTAATCCTTCTGGTTAAGGAGGTTTCTACGTTACAACAAACCGTATGCAAGCAGAAACATGGGTAGCAAGGAAGAACGTTCCTATAACACAATTTGATATACCTAATTCTGAATTGGATAAGTTAGATATTAAAAAATTCTCATCTGCTGATTTGGAATGGGGAGATTTTGTAACAAAAGGTCGAAAGGGCACTTTAAACCATAACCATGATTCGGTAAGTGGTCCGATGTTGGCAAATCCAAGTGATGCTAAAAGAGGAAAAGCACATAAAGCTATAGGTTTGCATTTTGTTATTTTACAGAAAAAAGCATTCAATTTATTTAATCGGTTTAAAAAAGTTAATCAAACTGGTAAAAATTGCTCTTAATCTGCCATAAGGAAAAAAATGTTTGATAATTTTAAAGATAATATGATATTCACTGATAATGAAACTGGTGATAGAGTTATTTTTCATAGAAAAACTTGGTTGTATATAATATTTGGGATACTAACCCATTATTTAAGATATACCGATGATTATGCGGAAAAGATAATAAATGAATCTTTTTTATGTTCTAAGGAAGAGTTAAATTTTCATTCGGTTGGTATGCTATGTCATGATGAAGAGTATCATTGGGCAATGTTGTTGGTACATGGGGACAATTATTGGAATCATGGTTTTAATATTGAGCTGCCAGATGATTACTATGACTGGATGGATAGTTATATAAAAAATAATAATTTAAAGTTAAATATATGTGATTAATTGGGGCAATTAGTAAGATTGGCTCAAGACCTAACAAAAGAATAAGCAGGCAATATAAAAACGATCTATGGTTGATTAGGAGATATTTATGATTAAAGTTATAGACTTAAGAAGTGAATATAGTACAAATCCAATATTTGTGAATTTCAATAGACAAGCTTATGCTATTCCGACGTTATATGTTAAATCGCTTCCTAAATTTGACTCTAAAAAAATCAATACCTGTTTGATTATTTTGCATCCGCATAACAATTTCCCAGAAAAACCAAATATACAAGGGTTTGCAGATTTCTATCAGTATTTTAATTTTAATAAGTATTTTGCGTCTTCTGATACTGAGAAAAAAATGATGCAATTACAAGCAGTCCATCAAGGAATGTTGGGTATTGCAGTTGAGCAGGGCTGGAATACGGAACCGTTTGAAATAGCATATCAAGCCTGTTTGGACGCTGATCTTGTCTTAAATACTCAAATTAAAAAACGTAAAATGAGTCCGAATAGAAAACAATATTTGTCCATATTTGCGCATTGTGATCTCTATCATTTTAAAATTACTTGGACAGTATCTGATAAAAAAGGAACAATCCTTCAAAGGGGACCTTTATTTTCAGAAGCCCCTTCTTTCTTGGCAATGGGCTATCGATTGAATTTCCATTGGATAGATGACGAACATTTTATTGTCGAGTCCAATTACAAAGGACTGATTTCAGATACTTGGGAAGTTGATATTTTGAATGGGATTGTCCTAGTAACTAGCAAATTGTAGCCTGCATAAACCAATAATTACAACAAAGGCCTAAATGATGATTAAAGAAATTAGCTTACCTCTCGAAGATTACACAAAATATAAAAACATTAGCAAAGGAATGTTTGCTATATCAGAACTATATCTGGTATCTCTACCAAAATTTGATTCAAAAAAAGTTTTTAAATGTAATATTTTTTTGTGTGAGGACCGACAATTTCCAACCAAAGCGAAAATACTAGGTTTTGCTATATCGTACCAATTTTTTGATTTTAAAAAATATCTTTCTTTAAATGAGGAAGATAGAAAGCTCATGGTATTACAAGTTATTCATCAGGGAATGCTAGATATTGCTGCTGATTACAATTGGGATACAAAACCGTTGGAAGAAGCTTACCAAAGTTGCTTGACTTCCGATCTAACTTTTAAAAGACAAATCAAAAAGCGCAAGCTAAGTCCGAACAGAAAACAATATCTGTCTTTATGGGCATATTGCGATCAACACCACTTTAAAATCACTTGGACAGTATCTGATAAAAAGGGGGAAATAGTTAAGCAGGGTACATTGCTGACAGAACAACCATCTTATATCGACATATTGCGTAGCTTGAATTTCCATTGGGTAGACGACGAACATTTTATTGTTGAGTCCAAATACAGAGGATTGATTTCAGATACTTGGGAAGTTGATATTTCGAATAGTGCTGTCCTAGCAACTTGCTGGTTTTAGCCTGTGTGAAACTTCCAATTTTGACGTGGCGTGTGTCTGGATACATGCAACGATTTCTGCTTTTCAGACGACCTCAATCCTTAAAGTGAAATTATGATTAACGAAATTTGTTTATACTGTCAAAACGATGAAAGGACTTCTGAATTTAATCAAGAAACCTTTGCTATTCCGGAGCTTTATCTCGTTTCAATACCTAAGTTTGATTCCAAAAAGGTGATTAAATGTAATATTTTCTTATGGGAGAATGGCCCATTTCCGCCCAAAGAAAAAATATTGGGGAGTGCTGATTCTTATCAGCTTTTTGACTTCAAAAAGTATACATCCCTATCTGAAAAAGATAAGAAAATTATGCAGTTACAAGTAACCCATCAAGGAATGCTCGATATTGCGTCTGATTACAATTGGTCGAGAGAACCATTGGAGACTGCTTACCAAACCTGTTTGATGTCTGATTTAACATTTAAAAAGCAAATAAAAAAGCGGAAACTTAGCCCCAATAGGAAACAATATCTTTCCTTATGGGCGTATTGTAATCTTTACCATTTTAAAATTAGTTGGACAGTATCTGATAAAAAAGGGGAAATAGTTAAGCAGGGTACGTTGCTGACAGAACAACCATCTTATATCGATATATGGTGTAGCTTGAATTTCCGTTGGATAGATGACGAACATTTTATTGTTGAGTCCAATTACAAAGGATTGATTTCAGATACTTGGGAAGTTGATATTTCGAATGGTGCTGTCATAGCAACTTGCTGGTTTTAGCTTGTGTGAAACTTCTAATTTTGACGAGACGTGTGTCGGGATACATGCAGCGGTTCCTGCTTTTCAGATGACCTCAATCCTTTTTTGAGGTCGCTGAAATATTTGTGCTTAAATAATCTTATTTTTTGATGTCAGCCTTGATGGCGAGGTCATCAGTGACATAAAACGCGACAAGAAATCCAAAAGGCGTAAGGCATCATCAACAGCTTGTGCGAATACGACCCAATAGATCATATGAGAAGCTAGAAGATGTCTACAAAAACAAGTAACGTTTAAGATGTAAAGAATTTTCCAATAACTTTAAGAAATCCATGCAAAAAGACGAAATTTATGAAGATGAAGTTTACTTGTGTTTCAAACCTAATTTTATTTGGTCAGATAAAATGAAGTGATTACTAAAAACAGCAAGCATGCAGGCATTCGAGTTGGAAACACTATCTTTCGTAATATCAATTACTCCGGTGTCTCACTAAAAACTTGGATAAATGATTTAGGTATCAGATATTTAGGTTTTTACCCATCAATATTTAAACCTTTCTAATAATAGGAATATTAGAAATGAATTTTTTAGA
>NZ_AJMT01000065.1:0-16802 GCF_000260655.1 Neisseria sicca VK64 | reverse complement strand
TAAAATTGCAATGATACGGCGTTGCCAACGCCCTTATGTACTACCCGTACACGACGGGCGTTGCCGCCTTGTCTCATTTTTATTTTAATCCACTATAAAATTCGGCAACCCCTGAAACCATCCTCGAACGAAACCCCAAAAACACACCGTTTCCCATAAAAAAGGTCGTCTGAAAATGCTGCACGCTTGTTTTCAGACGACCTTTGATTTGAAGTTTCGGTGTTTTGTCGGATTATGCTTGCCGTTCACTCTAGCTGCGCTTGCCACTTTCAGATGCTTCAATGGGTTCATAGACAAAAATTTTAACGTTTTCAATATGATTCAACGCCTTTTCAATGCGCGTGCGTACTTCATTCCAATCCAATCCGCCCAACCCTGCCCCCAGCGGAGGAATGGCAATGGAACGAATATTGTTTTCTTGAATGACTTTTACCAAATCAATCAATCCACTTTCGATATCTTCAATACGGCTTTTCCCCCGCCAATGGCGCTTGGTAGGAAAATTGATAATCCATCTTGGCAAGACAAGTTGCCCTGTTTCAAAAACAAACATTTTGCCCGGCTTTAAAACTTCTTGTTTACACGCTTGCTGATACGCCTTGAAATTCTCCGGATATTTATTTTTAAATTGCAACGCAATGCCACGCCCCATAACACCAACACAATTTACGGCATTTACCAAAGCTTCGGCATCGCTCTCGAAAATATTGCCCGTTGTAAATTCAATCATGATCAATCTCCGTAATACAAAGCAAGCGCAGCTTGCGTTAGGGGGAGCGCGGCGGTCCAACAAAACAATTTGCGTTCTTTATATGGATTTTCAGACGACCTAAGTTTGAGATTTTAGCATTTTTTGGATTACACCTGCGGCTCGCCCAAACCGCGCTTATTTACCCAAACGTTTCAACCGTTTGGCAGCATCTTGATTGCCTGACGCTACAACACGGCGGCAGCGTGCGGCTTTTTTCAGACGACCCGCTTGACTTTGCCTCTTGAGGGTTTACAGTACGGTCTTGGATATTTTCTACAATCTAGGATGAAATCCTACAAGCATTTGTGTTTCGACATTTGGGCACATCGTTTGCGTTGAAGTGTTGCGGCGGCCTGTCGGATTTCACGATATTTGCCCACAGAAAGGAAACCCTATGGAAACCCTCACGCTTCATATCGACGGGATGACTTGCGGCGGTTGCGTCAAAAGTGTTACCCGCATTTTGACAGGCATCGACGGCGTAGCCAAAGCCGAAGTCAGTTTGGAAAACAAAAATGCCGTTATTGAATTTGATCCGGCGAAAACCAATGCGGCGGCGTTGATTGACGCGGTGGAAGACGGCGGATACGACGCGGCTTTGTGATTGCTTGCGAAAAGGTCGTCTGAAAACGGCTGATTCGGTTCTATATGAACCGGAATCCGTTTTCAGACGACCTTTTTTACGTTTTCGCCGGATATAGTGGATTAACTAAATCAGGACAAGGCGAGGTAACGCCGTACTGGTTTAAAGTTAAGCCACTATAATCAAAACAAGATTCCGTCGGCGGAGGTCGTCTGAAAATGAAACCTGCTTTTCAGACGACCTTATAACCAAAATTGATATCCGCCGAAGCAAACATTATTTCCGCTTTTTATTCTTTCGAGATAAAGTGCTTTGTAATCACTGCCTGTTCATGCTTTGTGCGTTACGTCCTTATCGGCAATGAATCGGGCGAATTGTTTTCCGAATTTTTCAGGAGTGTCGAATGAATATCCGCATACTGTCGCTGGCTGCCATCATTGCCCTTTCCGCCTGCTCGCCCAAGTCCGAACAGGCTGCCGACAAGGCGGCTGCGCCGGCGGCAAACGGCAAGGGCATTACGCTTTTAAATGTGTCTTATGATGTGGCACGGGATTTTTACAAAGAATATAACCCGTTATTTATTAAAGAATATCAGGCAAAGCATCATGGCGAGTCTATTGAAATCCAGCAGTCTCACGGTGGCTCCAGCAAGCAGGCTTTATCTGTGGCGAACGGTTTGGCGGCGGACGTGGTGACCATGAATCAGACTTCCGACATCGAGCTGCTCGAACAAAAAGGCTTGGTCAAATCCGACTGGGCTAAACGCCTGCCCGACCAAGCCGTGCCTTACACCAGCACGACAGTTTTCCTCGTCCGCAAAGGCAATCCGAAGCAAATCAAGGATTGGAACGATTTGACCAAAGACGGGGTAAAAATCGTACTCGCCAACCCGAAAACCACGGGCAACGGCCGCTACGCCTTTTTGGGCGCATACGGCTACGGTTTGAAGGCGTTTGGCGGAGATGAAGGCAAAACCAAGGAATTTGTCGCTGCTTTGTTGAAAAACACGCCGGTATTTGAAAGCGGCGGCAGGGCGGCAACGACGACGTTCAGTCAGCGCAATATCGGCGATGTTTTGATTACTTTTGAAAACGAGGCGAATCATGTCAGCAAAAAACTGACTCAAGATCAATTTGAGATTGTTTACCCGAGCTACACGATTTTGTCGGAAACGCCGGTTGCCGTCGTGGACAGCGTGGCGGATAAAAAAGGTACGCAGCAGGCGGCGCAGGAATATCTGTCCTACCTTTGGAGCAAACCCGCCCAAGAGCTTGCCGCCAAATTGTATCTGCGTCCGCGCGACAGCGAAGTCCTCGCCGCACACAAAGCTGATTTCCCAGATATCGAAACGTTCAATCCGAATGAAAAATTCGGCACATGGCCGGAAATCATGAAGAAATATTTTGCCGACGGCGGCTTGGTGGACCAGCTCTCGCCCAAACGCTAAAAGAAACAATCCGCCCAACCGGCACGCCTTGCACCCTACCCGCTTCGGCTTGCCAAACAGGCGCAAACAGCCCGAAACCTTTTTTCAGTCAGGTTTCGGGCTGCTTCGTTTTTGAATGAACGGCATCTTTTCAGACGACCTCGTCCATCAAACTTGGCACATCATTTCACACACGGATTGTCTAAAACGACTGAGACATCGCGTTCGGCTTTGTTCATATACGTCATGTGGACTTTCTTGCCTTTGAATTCTGCCTTGACGACGGATTCCAGCGTGGCGACATCTTGGATGAAGCCGAATTTTTTGTCTTTTGCGGAAATGAATTTGACTGGTTTTTCATGAAACAGCGAGTAGAAAGACACGCCTTTATTATCTGCGGTCACGGCGCATTGCGTTTTGCTGTCGGTGGCGATGACAGAGGAAAGCGTATGGGGCTTGTGGGTACGGTCGGCGAAGGTGGTGTAGGAAACATACGATCCGAAGCTGATCCTTAATGCAAAGGTATTGCCAAGCCATTCATAGCTCGTCCTGTCTTCGGGAAGATTTTTTGCAATGGCTTTTTTGCTTGCAAAGAAAGAGCATTCTTGAGTTTTATGGTTGCAGACTTTTCTGACGCTGAACTGTTTGTCCGGAGAAGTAATGACGGTTGCGGCGGCAAGGCTGTTTGCGCTTGCTGCGGCGAGCATACAGCTTAGAAGAAGTGAGCGGATGGGAAGGGACGGTTTCATTTTGTTTGGTGTGTCGGTTGGTTTTTAATATTGATTGAGCGGGTTTGAATGCAATGACGCATTCAATATGCCTGCCGGTTTGTTTATTTCAATCCGCCCAACAAATAATCCGAAGGTCGTCTGAACTGCTTTTCGGCGTTTCAGACGACCTTTTTTGCTTTGCGGCGCGGGTTTAGCGGAAGAAATCGCCCATGCCTGCGGGCAGGCCTTGGGTGAATGCACCCATGGTTTTATTGGTGGTTTCTTCGGCTTTTTCAGAAGCGGCGTTGATGGCGGCAAGCACCAAATCTTCGAGCATTTCTTTGTCGTCTGCGGCTTCTTGAATCAGGTCGGGGCTGATTTCGAGTTTGCGGACAACGTGGGAACAGGTCATCACGACTTTAACCAAGCCGTTGCCTGCTTCGCCTTCTACTTCGGTCTCGGCAAGTTTCGCTTGCGCTTTTTTCATGTTTTCCTGCATTTGCTGCGCCTGTTTCATCAGGCCGCCTAATCCGGCTTTTCCGAACATATTTAAAACTCCTGTGGTTGAATCGTTAAGGTGATGGGGTTATACCGTTTTGGTGTCTAAGGGTCGTCTGAAAGCGGTTTGATGGTTTTCAGACGACCTGAATGTTTATGTATCCGAATGGAAACGGAAATCCTTGATTACTGTTATTCCGCCTGCTCCGCCAGTTCTAAAGAATCAGGCTGCCATTGGGCTTCGAAAACTTTTAAAACCTGACGCGCGGTTTCGTCGGCTTCGAGCAAATCCTGTGCCTGCTGTCTGCCTTCAAGTTGGAGACGCTGGCGGCGCATGGTCGGAGTTTCCCAGCCCGCATCGTCGCGCCACGGTTCGGTTTGCAATTTCAATGGCAGACCGTAGGCTTTGGCAAGCGTGTTTTTGATTTTGTCGAGCCGCTCTTTGTTGGCGGTCGCGCGGGCTTCGTCGGTCATCGACAGCATCATCAGATGGCTGCCTGCGTCGTAGTTCGTCCATGCGGCGTGTTGCGCCAGCATTTGCGCGGCGCCGAGCTTGCGGGCGAAATGTCGGACGATTGCCGCCCAATTTTCGGTGGAAAACTCGGGCAACGGGGCGAACTGCGTGCCTTCTTCGTCGTCGTGGTCTTCTTCGGCTTCCGATTCTGCCGTATCGGCAGGGACGGCGTGTTCCCAATCCGGCGGCGGGGGCATTTCCGCGCTGTCTTCTACGGGGTAGTCATGATCGGGCGCACCGTAATCGTAGAAAGGCGCTACGGGGGCTTCATGCGCAAATGCTTCTGCGTCCACGGCTTCTTCAATCGGGGTCATCTGAATGGGGTTTTCAGACGACGTCTCAGACAAGGAAACGTCGGTTTCGTTGTTTGCTGCCTCGTTATCGGAAACTTGATTTTCAGACGACGTTTCGTCTTGAGGGGTCGTCTGAGACGGCGTTTCTGCTTCGTTTGCGGACTGTTTGTCTGTCTCTACTGCTTCGGAGGTCGTCTGAATGCTCTCTGCCTCCGCTTGCGCAGGCGTGTCCGTTACGGTTTCCACATCGCTCGGCGCGTCTTCCCAAGGTGGAACGTCGTTGTTTCCTTGAGTCGGAACCGTTTCGGCAACTTTGTTTTCAGACGACGTTGCAGGCGCGGAGGTCGTCTGAACGGGTGGTTTGGTGGCTTCAGACTGGGGAAGTTGCAAAGGCTTTTTTGCGGTATGGACACCCGTTTCAGCAGAATGCAGCTCGATATTTTCAATATGTCCACCAACGTCATGCGCATCCGCCGCCAACGGCGCGAACGCAAGCATACGCAACAGGGTCATGACGAAGCCGGCGTATTCGTCGGGCGCAAGGCTCAAATCCTGTTTGCCGTGAATCGCGCATTGATAATAAAGCTGAATTTGTTCGCCGCTGAGTGCCTGGCTCAGTTGCAACAGAGTTTCGCGCTCAGGGTCGTCGTGCGCCAAGGCGGAAGGGACTGCCTGTATCAAGGCGAGGCGTTGCAACAGCATGGCAAGTTCGCTCAACGCGCTGTCAAAGCCGATGGCGCGCGCCGCCATTTCCTGCGCTTTCGCCAGCAGGGCTTCACCGTCTTGGTTGACGATGCCCGCCAGCAGTTCGTACAGATATTGTTTGTCGACCGCGCCAATCATTTGGCGGACGTCTTGTTCGGCAACGCTGCCCGAACCCATGGCGATGGCTTGGTCAAGCAGACTTAAGGCATCGCGCATCGAGCCTGCGGCGGCACGGCCTAAAAGTTGCAGGGCGGCAGGTTCGTAGGCGATGTTTTCGTTGTTTAAAACGTGAGCAAGGTGATCGGCAACCTGCTGCGAAGTCATGTTGCGCAAGACAAATTGCAGGCAGCGGCTCAAAACGGTAATGGGGACTTTGTGCGGATCGGTGGTCGCGAGAATGAATTTGACGTGTTCGGGCGGCTCTTCCAGCGTTTTCAGCATCGCGTTGAACGCGCTTTTGGAGAGCATATGCACTTCGTCGATGATATAGACTTTGTATTTGCCGGCGGTCGGCGCGTATTGGGCGTTTTCCAATACTTCGCGGATGTTGTCGATGCCGGTATTGGAGGCGGCGTCGATTTCCAGCAGGTCGACGTAGCGTCCGGTGTCGATTTGTGTACAGCTTTGGCACACGCCGCAAGGTTCGCCGTGTTGCGCGTTTTCGCAGTTCAGGCTTTTCGCCAGAATACGGGCGATGGTGGTTTTCCCGACCCCGCGCGTGCCGGTCAGCAGGTAGGCATGGTGCAGGCGACCTTCGTCCAGCGCGTTGCGCAAGGCTTTGACGACGTGTTCCTGACCGACTAAATCGGCAAAGGTTTTCGGACGCCATTTGCGGGCAAGAACTTGATAAGCCATAAGGTTTTCTCTGCTGGAAATAAATCGGAAGGTCGTCTGAAAAGTGGTTGAACGCCTTTCAGACGACCTTGAAAGATGACGGGTATTTTAGCATTTTTTTGATTTTTATTAAGGATTTTCTGTCTGCATATCGGGAAAGGCGCGTGTATAATCGTTAGAATATTACAAAATCTAAAATATCTTGAAGAACAAATCACCATGTCTGAAATCATCTTACGCAACCATTCCGCATCCATGCAGATAAACACCCTGGGCGCATATGTGGACAATTTGGTTCTACAAGGCCAGGAAGTGTTATTTCCGAAAACCAGCGTCCAAGTCGGTGCTGATACAAAATTACGCGGCGGGATGCACGTCTGCCTGCCGCAGTTCGGACCGGACGGTAAAAACCATTTGGCGCAACACGGTTTCGGCAGAACCTCTACTTGGAAAATCCGTTATCAAAACGAATCGGATGTCGGCTTGAGATTGATCAGCACGGCAAAGGGCTACGAAAACGTCGAATGGCTGCTGGATTACAGCCTGCCGAACGAAAACGAAGCAGTCGCCACGTTGACCGTCTGCAATTACGGCGACGCGCCCGTGCGCACTTCGCCCGGTTTCCATCCCTATTTCCCCGCCGTCGGCACCCAATTCGATTTCAACGGCGCGCCCTACGATGCCGACTATATCGCACACACGGAATTTGTCTCCTCGCCGTCGGATACACATGTTGCGTTTGACGGACTGAAACTCGACATCCGAACGCAAAACTTGCCCGTTTACGCGCTTTGGAGCGACCGAAACGGACAATACACCTGCGCCGAGCCTACCGCCGAAGGCAACGCCTTTTTATCGCCTGCGCGCGGCGGGCAGTTTGTGTCGGGGCATGGCAAAAAGCATTACGGCATGAAAATCCGTTTGATTGCTTGAGTTTGGAGTGAATTGATTTCAAGCTCTCAAATAAAAAACCACCTTGAAAAAGGTGGTTTTTAAACATTACAAACCGTTATTGTTGATTGCATTGGCGATATCACGCACGGCAGTAACATACATTCGGCTGTTGTTATACTGCCAAACCGTATAGAAATTATTCAGACCGAGATAATATTCAAATACGCCCGGACTGGTTTCCAGGCTGAACAAAACGGCTTTCTCATTGTCGGCAACTGCTTGTTGCGGCACCACGCCCATCGCTTTGAAATCCGCAACGGTACGGTTCAATGCGGTTTTTTCATCAATGATGGCTTTCAAGTCAGGCGTAATCGTCAGATTGACGGGAACAATCATTTTGCCACCTGTTTTCCAGCCATGTTGCTTCATATAATTGGCAACAGAGGCGGCAACGTCACCGATATTGTTCCAAATATCGCGGTGTCCGTCGCCATCATAATCAACCGCCCATTTGCGATAGCTCGAAGGCATGAATTGCGGCATACCCATCGCGCCCGCATAGCTGCCTTTGAAGTCAAAAACGTTCTCTTTTTCTTCTTTCGCCATCAGCAAAAGCTCAATCAGCTCGTTTTGGAAAAACTCGGCGCGGCGCGGATAATCAAAACCCAAGGTACTCAAAGCATCGGCAACGCGGAAACTGCCCGTGTTTTTACCGTAGTTGGTCTCAATCCCGATAATCGCCACAATCAGCTCGGCAGGTACACCATATTTGCGCGCCACATCATCGATAACGGCACGGTTAGCAGCGTAAAATTGTTTGCCGCCGTTGAATTTCGTCGCACCGGAGTTGCCCGTGCGGAATTCATACCAAGGGCGAGAAGTTGACGGGCGGTACATAATATTGATGATATTGCCTTTGTAAACCACGCCATTGAAGAAGTTTTGCAATTCAGCTTCCGTAAATTGCTTTTTCGCTGCTTCATAACGGATAAACTGGCGGACATTGGTGTTGGCATTAAAGCCGCTGCTGGCAACCGATTCCGCAGCAGAATCAAAAGCAGGACGCTGGTTTTTGCTTTGATTAATCGGCTCAACCGTTTTAGCGGACTCAACGTTTGTTTTGGTTGTATTGCAAGCAACGAGCAGCAACGCGGTTGATATTGCAAGAGAAGGAATAAGTTTTTTCATATCTGGATTTATAGTCACTAAAGAAGCAGTCTTAATTATGCAAAAAGGTCGTCTGAAAGATGGTAGGAATATACATTCCATTCCCTTTCAGACGACCTTTTAAGACTGTCTATTACTCGGCAGCTGCAACAACAGCAACGGTAATCGCAGCAACAGCGTCAGTGTGCAGAGCCACTTCAACTTCGTACTCGCCTACGGCTTTCAGAGGACCGTTAGGCAGGCGTACGTTGGATTTTGCAGCTTCAACACCTGAAGCAACAATCGCAGCAGCGATGTCGGCATTGGTAACAGAACCGAACAGACGACCGTCCACACCTGCTTTTTGAGCGATAGTGATGGTTTGACCGTCCAGTTTTTCTTGACGTGCTTTAGCATCGGCCAAGATTTCGGCTTGTTTGGCTTCCAATTCGGCACGGCGTGCTTCGAATTCTTTCATATTGGCTTCAGTAGCGCGTTTGGCTTTGCCGGCAGGAATCAGGAAGTTGCGGGCGTAACCATTTTTTACGGTAACGATGTCGCCCAGGTTGCCCAAACCGCCGATTTTCTCTAACAGAATAATTTGCATGATTTAAACTCCAAAATTATTTGTGTTGATCGGTGTAAGGCAACAGAGCCAGGAAGCGTGCGCGTTTGACTGCAGTAGCCAATTGGCGTTGGTAATGCGCTTTGGTGCCGGTGATGCGGGCAGGGATGATTTTGCCGTTTTCAGAAATGAAGTCTTTCAGCAGATCAACTTGTTTGTAATCGACTTCTTGGATTTTTTCAGCCGTAAAGCGGCAGAATTTTCTACGTTTGAATGATTGACGAGCCATTGTCGTTTAACCTTTATATTCTTTAATGTTCTGTATGCGGAGTATCGGCCTTGGGAAGCGTTTGCTTCGCTGTGCGAGAAAGCCTTCTGCTTCAACCATCGTATCTTGCCGATACTGCCATTCTTCAGCCTGCTTACCTAAAATACGCGCGGGAATTTCAAAACTGACCAGGCATTTTTGCCCGTTTTCTTTCTGCCAAGATTCATGCTTTAACATAATATCCAAAACAGGGATTCCTGCCGGTGTGTATCTCAAGGATTCAACCTTGTAAATCAGGGCGGTAAGCTTTGTAAGATTATCCAATCTTATTCAGCTGCTGCAACTTCTTCAGCCGCACCGTTCAGCAAGTTTTTTGCTTTTTCGCCGCCTAGCATAGGAGAGGCTTCGGTTACAGCATGTTTTGTTTTGATGGTCAGATGGCGCAGTACGGCATCGTTAAAGCGGAAAGCGGTTTCCAGCTCTTCAACTACTTCAGGAGTAGTTTCGATGTTCATCAAAACATAGTGTGCTTTGTGGATTTTGTTAATCGGGTAAGCCAGTTGACGGCGGCCCCAGTCTTCCAAGCGGTGGATTTTGCCGCCGGCTTCGGCAATCATGGTTTTGTAACGTTCAACCATAGCAGGCACTTGCTCGCTTTGATCAGGATGAACGATAAACACGATCTCATAATGACGCATGTTATCTCCTTATGGATGATTAAATACAGCCTTTTGCCATGCGAAAGCAAAAGGCAAGGTTGAAAGCGTCGAATTATAACCGAAATTCAAGTCTGTCACAAGCAGACAATGCTGTCTGAAAATATTCTGTTTTCAGACGACCTCTATCCTCATCAAATCAGCCTTATCTATCCCGCCGTGACATTCCAGATAAACTTCAACATCATTCCCCTGCCAAACACAGGCAACAGCAAATCCATCAGACAACATCGCTGTCATTCCATGCCAATCCGAACATCCGCACACCTGTATTCCCTTTTTTCCATCTGCTGTAAATCGATAGCCAACCTTGCGCATATCCTCGGGAAAATCCAAATCCGCCGCCTTCAACAGTGCTTCTTTAATGCACCATAGTCGATAAAATTCTTCCTTATCCCAATCCCTGGATACCAAATATTCCTTTTCCCACTCAACACATACCCACTCCGCCAACGCCTGAAAATCACGAAAACGGATTTTCTCAACATCCACACCGGCGGACAGACTATTTGATGTACACAATACCGCAGCAATGCCGTGACTATGGCTGAGCGAAACGATTGGATGTTTTGATTTTTGCTTAAGGGCGCGACTGACTTTCCAATCTATTCTTTCCGACAATTGCGGTGATTGGGCTATCCTCTGCCTATCATGCTGACTTAAAGAATCATCACAATAAGTTTCGGCAAGTAGCTCATCTCCGAGCAGGCAATACAAATGCTTCTTCATCGGACATCCAAAACAAAATTTTCTAAAACCAAAATGAGCCGGCAGCATATACCCACCGGCTCATTTCAACACATTGCAAGCATCAAGCTACCATTTAAAGATAACAGTTAGACCAAATTACCGCCAAACCCTAATTTGGTCATCGCCCTTTTAATGCAAGCTTCCTTTTAAAACCACTCGGCTGTTCCAAGTAGCAACATGGCATTCATACTCATTGCCGCCAACGGTTTTTTTGTCAAAATAGCTGACTAAGCGTACGGATTTCGCTTTTCTTTGTACCGCAGTGCTTTGGAAGCGTTTCACTGTACTCAAGAAAGCACGCTGGCAGGATTCCTCCGGACTTTTACCGACCATGTTGGCAATTTGACGGGAGACCAAAGTGGTATTACCGGTGCTGCCGTAAGAAACTTTGATATTAGGATTCAGAACAGATTTCGCTTCATCGGAATTCAGTGCAACACTTGCCTTACACATATAAACGTCATTTTTTCCTTTGCCATTCACTTTATGCCCTTCCCCCACACTGCGGCATGCTCCTGAATCTTTCCCGGCATGTTGTTCATGAGATGAAGCCGAGCCTGAATTTCCGGCAGAAGACTCCGATTTTGATTGGTTACTAGCACATGCAGAAATGGCTAATACTGAAGACAAAGCGATTAGATAAGAAAAACGGCGCATTTCAATAACTCCCGAAAGTAGTTTGTAAATAAGGATTACGATTTGTTATTGTAATGCATTGCGGATTATCTGATAAGAAATAAATCACCCCTTCTTTTACAAAAATTCCCTCTCACCGCACGACTTCAAATATTGTTATAAAGCAAATTGTATGAACTCTCTCTTTCAGACGACCTGCAATTCGCCACACACATAAAATCATCTGAAAAATAGACAAACTTTATCATCAACCGTTAGACTGCCCAGATTATGTTACGGATACAATTATGAATATCTTAATTTCCAACGACGACGGCTACCTAGCCCCCGGCATTGCTATTTTGGCACGCGTTGCAGCAGAATTTGCCAATGTCCGCGTAGTTGCACCCGAACGCGACCGCAGCGGCGTCAGCAATTCTTTAACACTTGACCGCCCGCTGCAAATAAAAGAAGCCTCAAACGGTTTTTACTATGTCAGCGGAACGCCAACCGACTGTATCCATGTCGGACAACACGCCCTGCCCGATTTCAAACCCGATTTGGTCTTATCCGGAATAAACAATGGCGCCAACATGGGAGATGATACCCTCTACTCAGGTACAGTCGCCGCAGCAACCGAAGCCTATCTGATGGGCATTCCCGCCATCGCTTTTTCATTGAATGATTCACGCGGCCGCTATTGGAAAACCGCTGAAAAATCCGTTTGGATATTGCTAGAATATTTGTTAAAAAATCCTCCTAAAGAGCCTATCCTGTGGAATATCAATATCCCCGCAGTCATGCCTGAAGACATACAGGGCATTAAAATTACACGATTGGGCAGAAGACACCACGAGCAAAGTATCGTCCCCATGCACAATCCGCGCGGAGAACCGATTTACTGGATAGGGCCGGTCGGCAACATTTCCGACCAAGAGGAAGGCACCGACTTTGGAGAGTGCGAAGCAGGATTCATCACCATCACCCCCCTGCAAATCGACCTGACAGCCTATAACCAACTCCAAAGCGTCAACGAGTTTTGGCAAGGCATAAAACCCTCAAACACATAACCTTTTCAGACGACCTGCTTCTGATATAGTGGATTAACTTTAAATCAGGACAAGGCGACGAAGCCGCAGACAGTACAGATAGTACGGAACCGATTCACTTGGTGCTTCAGCACCTTAGAGAATCGTTCTCTTTGAGCTAAGGCGAGGCAACGCCATCCTGGTTTAAAGTTAATCCACTATAAACAGTTATTTTGAAATGAACCCCTACATTAAACCCATACCCGCTGTCCGTCAGATTTTCAAACAGGCGAACCAGTCAAAATCAGGCACTTTAACAGTTACTAACGGCTGCAATACTTGAGAACAGGGCGTATTTTTATTATGATATGTCCCAATAAAACAACAACCCGATATAAAGGTCATCCAATCATGTTGAAAAAAACCGCATTTTACGCAGGGTCGGCAGCCCTCGCCCTCATACTCAGCGCATGCGCCAGCCAACAACCTGCGCCCGTCGTCGTAGGCAATTCCGGCAGCAATTCCGGTTCTGCAAACACAGCCTCCAACAATCCATATGGTGCAGCGCCTTACGAAACTAATGCGGCCAACAACGACGCCCCTTATACCCCTCCCGCCTCCACTCCTCCTGCCAACAGCAGCTACCCTTCCGGTCCTACCGGTTCTTACACGCCTTCTTACGCGCCGGTGGACATCAATGCCGCAACACACACCGTAGTGCGCGGCGATACCGTCTATAACATTTCCAAACGTTACCAAATTACGCAAGACAACCTCCGCGCATGGAACGGCTTGGCAGACAACACCATCAGCGTCGGACAAACCCTCCGCGTCAAACCGAACGGTTACAGCGCCCCAGCCGCTACTGCGTCTGTTCCGACACCTCCTCCGACACACACCGCCTCTCCCAAACCTACTCCCGCACCGCTTAACACCCCGACCGTTTCCACAGGCGGTACCCGCACAGTCAGCGGCATCACATGGCAACGTCCGACCGTCGGCAACGTCATCAGCAACTTCGGCGGCAGCAACAAAGGCGTAGATATCGGCGGTACAGCCGGTCAACCCGTCGTTGCTGCTGCTGACGGCAAAGTCGTCTATGCCGGCTCAGGATTGCGCGGTTACGGCAACCTGGTCATCATCCAACACAACTCATCTTATCTGAGCGCATACGGCCACAACCAACGCTTGCTGGTCAACGAAGGACAACAAGTCAAACGCGGCCAAACCATCGCAAACATGGGCAACACAGACGCCAGCCGCACGCAACTGCATTTTGAAGTGCGCCAAAACGGCAAACCGGTCAATCCTGCAAACTACGTTGCATTTTAAAATCAATGCCATACAAAACCGCCCCAATTGGGCGGTTTTTATTTTCAAAGACAAAAGCCAACCGCACAATCCACAACAATATTGACTTATATTGAATTTCTCCCGCCGATACACCCGTACAATCAAACTTATTGCCGTCTCCAGTATTTTTCAGACGACCCTCAAGACATTTCCGTCTTTTGAAATCTTTCTCAAAGCTTTTCTTTTCAAGGAGTCATCATGCAACAATACACCCTAGATCCCAAAGCCTTGCTCGGCGGCGTTATCCATAGTGATATCGACCAAGAAATCGTTCAACTCTCCCTGCAAAAGGATAATGAAATCCCCGATTATCAAGCCGATGCCATTATTCTCCTGCTGGTACTCAACGGCAGCGCCAAAATCATCACCCAAACCAAAACCCTCTCCACGCAAGGACTCCAAGTCGTCCGCCTTGAACCCAACGAAACCCACAGCATACGCGCCCTAGAAGACCACACTAACATACTGGTCATCAAGCAGCTTACTTACGCTTCCGGTCTGAATAAAAAACTGCGTTTCGGCAAATGTTGCCTATAAAGAAAGAGGTCGTCTGAAAACCAAGGAAAATGGTTTTCAGACGACCTCTTCAACATTCAATCTAATTGCTGTTCAAAAAGAACGATAAATCAAAGTTCCGACACAAGGCAACTTATAGTGGATTAAATTTAAATCAGGACAAGGCGAGGCAACGCCGTACTGGTTTAAAGTTAATCCACTATAATTCCACATTCCTGCCCCCTACTTTGTTTATCCGCATTCAGTAAAAAAGGTCGTCTGAAATCTTTCAGACGACCTTTCATCAATCAAAATCGGCTCAACGATTATTCAGGCGCTTTTTCTTCGCGCGCAGGAGCTTCGGTCAATGCTTTGATAGACAGACGCACGCGGCCGCGGTCGTCCACTTCCAATGCTTTCACATTCACAACCTGACCGACTTGCAGATAGTCGCTGACGTTGCGTACGCGCTCGTGGGCGATTTGGCTGATGTGTACCAAACCGTCTTTGCCCGGCATCACGCTGACGATGGCGCCGACGTTGTTGTCGAGGATTTTAACCACAGTACCTTCGTACACTTTGCCCACTTCCACTTCGGCAGTGATTTCTTCGATACGTTTTTTCGCAGCGTCGCCGGCTTCTTGAGTGGTTGCAGCAATAGTGATGGTGCCGTCTTCCGCAATATTGATTTCAGTACCGGTTTCAGCAGTAATCGCACGGATGGTTTCACCGCCTTTGCCAATGACTTCACGGATTTTGTCTTGGTTGATTTTCATGGTGAACAGGCGCGGAGCGTGAGCGGACAGCTCTTGCGGACCTGCCACGGCGGCTTTCATCTGTTCCAAGATGTGCAGACGCGCGTCTTTGGCTTGTGCCAAAGCAATCTGCATGATTTCTTTGGTAATGCCTTGGATTTTGATGTCCATTTGCAGCGCAGTCACGCCTTCGGTCGTACCGGCAACTTTAAAGTCCATGTCGCCCAAGTGGTCTTCATCACCCAAGATGTCGGTCAATACGGCGAATTTGTTGTTGTCCAAAATCAGACCCATCGCGATACCGGCAACGTGTGCTTTCAAAGGCACACCGGCAGACAGCAGGCTCAAGCAGCCGCCGCAGACAGAAGCCATAGAAGACGAACCATTAGACTCGGTAATTTCGGAAACAACACGCATGGTGTAGCTGAATTCTTCAGGAGACGGCAATACGGCAACCAGTGCGCGTTTTGCCAAACGGCCATGTCCGATTTCGCGGCGTTTCGGCGCGCCGACGCGACCTACTTCGCCGGTAGAATACGGCGGGAAGTTGTAATGCAGCATAAAGCGGTCGGTGTATTCACCGGAGAGCGCATCAATAATCTGCTCGTCGCGAGAAGTCCCCAAAGTCGCTACGGCAAGGGCTTGGGTTTCGCCACGGGTAAACAAGGCGGAACCGTGTGTACGCGGCAGTACGCCGGTTTGAATGTTCAACGGACGGACGGTGCGGGTATCACGACCGTCGATACGCGGCTGACCTTCCAAAATTTGGGTGCGGACAACGTCGGCTTCCAAATGTTTGAAGATGCCTTTGATTTCGTTGGCAGCCAAAGTATCGGTTTCTTCGGTAATCAGCGCATCTTTTACTGCGTTCCAAGCCTCGTCCAATTTAGCGGAACGCGCTTGTTTTTGACGGATTTTGAACGCTTCTTTAATCGCTTCGCCGGCAATTTCGCGCACTTTGGCAACTAATTCTTCATTGGCTTCAGGCGCTTTCCAATCCCATACTTCAGGGTTTACTTCGTCGGCGAACTCATTGATAGCGTTAATTGCTACCTGCATTTGGTCGTGACCGTAAACAACTGCACCCAGCATCACATCTTCCGGCAGGATTTTAGCTTCAGATTCCACCATTAAAACGGCTTTGGATGTACCTGCAACCACCAAGTCCAGCTTGGATTTCGCCAATTCGGCTTTGGTCGGGTTCAATACGTACACGCCGTTTACATAACCTACGCGCGCGGCACCAATCGGACCGGCAAACGGTACGCCGCTCAACACCAGCGCAGCGGACGCGCCGAGCATGGCAGGGATGTCAGAATCGATTTCAGGATCAACGGAAACCACCATCGCAACGATTTGGATGTCGTGGTAGAAACCTTCAGGGAACAGCGGGCGGATAGGACGGTCAATCAGACGGCTGGTCAGGATTTCTTTTTCGCTTTGTTTGCCTTCACGCTTAAAGAAACCGCCGGGGATTTTACCTGCGGCGTAAGTGCGCTCAAGGTAATCAACAGTCAGAGGGAAGAAATCTTGACCTTCTTTGACTTCTTTGTTGGTAGTTACAGCAACCAAAACGACGGTGTCGCCCATCGATACTTTAACAGCCGCTGCCGCTTGACGCGCGATTTCGCCGGTTTCCAAAGTAACGGTGTGATTGCCGTATTGGAAGGTTTTAACGTGTTTATCGAACAT
This sequence comes from Neisseria sicca VK64, assembly GCF_000260655.1. GTDB lineage: Bacteria > Pseudomonadota > Gammaproteobacteria > Burkholderiales > Neisseriaceae > Neisseria > Neisseria sicca_B. The sequence continues at coordinate 211 of NZ_AJMT01000065.1, read as the reverse complement.
TTCGTTCCTTTCAGAATGCCGCACGCTAAAACACTAATAATGCACACTAAAAGTGAGAATGTGCATAGTTAGGGTTTCAGGTGTGCGGCGGTTGGTAAAAACTATAGTGGATTAAATTTAAATCAGGACAAGGCGACGAAGCCGCAGACAGTACAGATAGTACGGCAAGGCGAGGCAACGCCGTACTGGTTTAAAGTTAATCCACTATATA
>NZ_AJMT01000064.1:0-2578 GCF_000260655.1 Neisseria sicca VK64 | reverse complement strand
CGTGGTGCGGTTTTATCCGAAAGGCTGAACGGTTTGGCGGAATAAATATAGTGGATTAAATTTAAATCAGGACAAGGCGACGAAGCCGCAGACAGTACAGATAGTACGGAACCGATTCACTTGGTGCTTCAGCACCTTAGAGAATCGTTCTCTTTGAGCTAAGGCGAGACAACGCCGTACTGGTTTAAAGTTAATCCACTATAAAAGGTCGTCTGAAAACGTCTAACGAATAGCGTTAAAACGTTTTCAGACGACCTTTTTACGCGGCGGCAAGCCTGTTCCCTTTCCATTTCCGTCCAATGCCCGTTCGGACAGATGGCTCAATTCGACTCAGGCGTTCTGCTTCAATCCACGCTAACGCTGACAAAAGAAGGTCGTCTGAAACCTGATTTCCAATTTCAGACGACCTCTTTTCAAACCCGTATCCGTCAATAAAGTTCTAACGGTACGTCCAACAATGCCTGCGCGTTTTCAATCTGCGCGGCGCAGGCGTAAACCTGCGGCAGGACGTGGGCGCAATAGACGCGGGCGTTGTGTTGCTGCGCGGCGTAGAAACTGCTGCCGAAGCTGTCGGCGTCTTCTGTTTGGGCGGATTCGGCGGCAAGGTAGGCGCGGGCGAGTCCGATGGCGCCGAGCGTCAGCCCCATTTGTTGCAGGTAGGCGTTGGACGCGGCGGCGGCGAGGGCGGGTCGGTCGGCGTATCCGACCATGCGGGCGATGCTTTGTTCCGCCGTTTCAATGGCTTGCGCCAGTTGCTGCGCGGCGGCGGGTTCGGCGGCGGCGAGTTTGTCCGCCAGCTCTTTGCCTTCAGCGAGCAGCTTCAAGGGCAGCGCGCCGTTTTTGCCGGTGGTTTTGCGCCCTGCCAAATCGGCGGCCTGTATGCCGTTGGTGCCTTCGTAAATCGGCGTAATCCGCACGTCGCGCAGGTATTGCGCCACGCCGCTTTCTTCGACGTAACCCGCGCCGCCGTAAATCTGGACGGCGAGGTTGGTCAGGACGACGCCGTTGTCGGTCGGCCAAGCTTTGACGATGGGAATCAGGAAATCCAGTTCGCGCTCCGCTTCTTTGCGCAATACGTTGTCGGGGCAGGCGGCGGCAAAATCGGTCAGGGCGGCGGCGCGCAGATACAGGGCGCGTTGGGCGGCGAGCGTTGCCTTTTGTATCAACAACATACGGCGCACGTCGGGATGGCGGATAATCGCCACGTCGTCTGAACCGTCCGCCTCATCGCGTCCCTGCACGCGCTCTTTGGCATAGGCGAGCGCGTTTTGGTAGGCACGTTCGGCGACGGCGTGGCCTTCGATGCCGACGTTCAGCCGCGCGGTTTTCATCATGGTAAACATATACGCCAAACCCTTGCCCGCCCTGCCGACCAGATAGCCTTCGGCGTTGTCGAACTCCATCGTACAGGTCGGGCTGGCGTGTATGCCTAGCTTGTGTTCGATGGCGATGGCGCGCACGCCGTTGCGTCCGCCCAAGCTACCGTCCGCGTTCACCAAATATTTTGGCACGATAAACATCGACACGCCCTGCACGCCCGGCGCGGCATCGGGCAAGCGCGCGAGCACCAGATGGACGATGTTTTCCGTCATTTCCTGATCGCCCCAAGTGATGAAGATTTTCTGACCGCTGAGGGCATACGCGCCGTTTTCTTTCGGCACGGCGCGGGTGGCGATATGGTTCAAATCCGAACCCGCCTGCGGTTCGCTCAAATTCATCGTTCCCGCCCATTCGCCGCTGCACATTTTCGGCAGATAGGTCTGTTTCTGCTCCTCGCTGCCGTGTTTGAACAGCGCGTCCACCGCCCCCAGCGTCAGCATCGGCATCAGCGACAGGGCGAGGTTGGCGGCGCACCACATCTCTTCACACGCCGCCGACACGACCGCCGGCAGCCCCTGCCCGCCAAACTCCGCTGGCGCGCGCAAACCCGCCCAGCCTGCTTCGCAGAAATCATAGTATGCACGCGCCAAATCGGGATGGGTGGTAATCAGGTCGTCTGAAAAACCCGCGCCGTAGAGGTCGCCGGTACGGTTGGTGTCCGCCCATTGCTCCGAGGCAAACCGCGCCGCCTCGTCCAGCACCGCATCCACCGTTTCCGCATCCAAACCTTCCGCATGGGGCAGTTGCAGGATTTCGTCCAACCTGCCGTGCACGCGAATGCCGAAACGCAATTCGTTTACAGGGGCCGTGTAGCTCATGGAATCTCTCCGAAGTGAATGATTTGAAATGGATTTGGGATAAATTGGTATAGTTATACTAATCCTAAACCACAGGTTTGCAAAGCGCAGGTTTTCAGACGACCTCGGGCAAAATACAAACCTATCCTTCTATTTTTAAACAAATTATTTCAAATCGGGCGGCATGGGCAGAGCGCAGCAGGTTTGAGCGCGGTCAAAGTAGGCGGAGGTCGTCTGAAAAAGATTTCGGGCTTTTCAGACGACCTCCATTTACTGACAACAAATTATCGTTTCTTCAAAACAATTGGCGGGACTTCTTCCATTTATCGTAATACATAAAACCCATTTGATCGATTTTCCACTCTCCGCCTTCCAAAACCAGCGTATAGGTTTTCTTTTCC
>NZ_AJMT01000063.1:0-26480 GCF_000260655.1 Neisseria sicca VK64 | reverse complement strand
ATTAACTTTAAACCAGTACGGCATTGCCTCGCTTTGCCGTACTATCTGTACTGTCTGCGGCTTCGTCGCCTTGTCCTGATTTAAATTTAATCCACTATAAAGCAAAGGTCGTCTGAAAACCTTATCTGGAAGGTTTCAGACGACCTTTTCCAGTATGGCGGGCTCTAATTCATCCAACCGCCCGCCCCTACTTCCCTAACCCGCGTGCAACACAAATATCGTCGGGCGTTTTTTCAAATTCGGCAGCGTTTTTGATTTCCGCCAAGCGGCAACGGTTTGGCTGATGATTTCCTGCGTCGGCAAAGTCAGGTCGGTTGCGGTACAGAGGCGGGTTTCGGGATGCAGCGTTTCCAGCGCGTCGGCGAGCAACGCGTCGTTGCGGTAAGGCGTTTCGATGAAAAGCTGGGTTTCGTTTTGCTGGCGCGAACGCTGTTCCAAGCTCTTCAAAGCGGCAATACGCTCGCTTTTCTCGGACGGTAGATAGCCTTTGAACGCGAAGTTCTGCCCGTTCGCCCCTGACGCCATCAACGCGAGCAACAGGCTGGACGGGCCGACCAGCGGACGGACTTCATAGCCGTGTCGGTGCGCCAATGCCACCAAATTCGCACCGGGATCGGCAACCGCAGGACAACCCGCTTCGCTGAGAATGCCCATGCTGCGCCCTTCCTGCAAAGGTTTCAGAAGTTCGGGCAGAGTTTTCAAGTCGGTGTGTTCGTTGAGGGTTTGCAGGTTCAGCTCGCGGATGGGGGTCGTGATGCCCAAATGTTTCAAATGGGCGCGGGCGGTTTTCTCGGCTTCGACGACGAAATCGGTCAAGCCGGTAATCTGCGCCTGTTCGTGCGGCAGCAGGCAGGGCGTATCGGGCGCGCCCAAAGGGGTGGGAATCAGGTAAAGAATCGGGGACATGATGGGTTTCCTATACGGAAGGTCGTCTGAAACCGTCAGACAACTGTTTTCAGACGACCTAAATGATTTCTACGCCTTCGTTTTTTAAAAACTCGACCAGCTTAAAGATGGGCAAACCGATAAGCGCGTTCGGGTCACTGCTGTCTATGCGCTCCAACAACGCCGCGCCCAAGCCCTCGCTCTTCGCCGCACCCGCGCAGTAAACCGCGTCCGGTTCGCGCGCCAGATAACGCTCAATCTGCCCGTCTGTCAGCGCGCGCATCACGACCGACGTGTTATCGACATGGCGCTGAATGCGTCCCGAGGCAGTATTCAAAAGCACGATTGCGCTGTAAAATTCAATCTTTCTGCCGCTCAAACCCCTGAGCATTTGTTGTGCATTTGCGACGTTCATCGGTTTGCCCAACTGGCGGTCATTGCACCACGCCACTTGGTCCGCGCCGATCACCAACGCTGCAGGAAATCGACCCGCCAGCGAACGCGCCTTCCCTTCCGCCAAACGCAAGGCAGTATCCGCCGCGTTTTCACCCGCAGCGGGCGTTTCGTCGAAATCAGGCGCGGCAGTTTGAAAATCAATGCCCAAACGTTCGAGCTGCGCGCGGCGGAACACCGAACCCGAACCCAATATCAAAGGCAGTTTTGCACTCATATTTTGCTTAAAAATATTGACGTTAGACTGTCGAAATTATATCATACCCCGTTTATGTCAGACCCTAATTTGATTGACCCAGAAGTTTTCGCCTCCGAAAAGCAGACCCTGCAAGGCAGCTTCCTGCTTGAGGAATTGGACGAACGAGTCCGTTCGCACGATTATCCGGCCAACAAACAGACCAAAGTGTCGTTTACGCTGAGCGGCGGACGCGACCGACTGCAGCGTTTGTTTCTCGATTTGAACGTCAAAGCCGATATGCCGCTGATTTGCCAACGATGTATCCGCCCCATGCCGTTTACGCTCGACGAAACCAGCCGTATTGTTTTGTTCGCCAACGAAGAGGACTTGGATGAAGCAATGCTTGCCGACGAAGAGTTGGAAGGCATGCCGATTGAGAAAGAACTCGACGTACGCGGGTTGGTGGAAGACCAAATCCTAATGTCGCTCCCCTTCTCCCCGCGCCACGAAAACTGCGACAATGCCGCGCTGGAACAAGTCAATCAGGACAAACCCAACCCTTTTGCTGTTTTAGCAGGTTTGAAAAGCAGTTAATCAGGACACAGTTTTATTTATCTAGGAGCTTGAAATGGCCGTTCAACAAAACAAAAAATCCCCTTCCAAACGCGGTATGCACCGCTCTCACGACGCTTTGACCGCGCCTTCTCTGTCTGTTGACAGCGTAACCGGCGAAGTACACCGCCCGCACCACATTTCCCCCAACGGTATGTACCGCGGCCGTAAAGTAGTGAAAGCCAAAGGCGAATAATCTTATTCGACTGACTGAAAAAGCCAGAATATTGCCATGCAATGCTGGCTTTTTTACATTACATCCGAACTGCCTGACTCCATGCCTGCCCATGCTTCAAAATGCGGCACAAAATCCCTGCAGTTCAAACTGATACACCCCATTAAATCGGGAATCGCCATGAAACAGAAAATCTGGTACACCTACGACGACATCCACCGCGTGATCAAAGCGTTGGCGGAAAAAATCCAAAACTCCGGCGTCAAATACGATGCCATGATCGCCATCGGCGGCGGCGGCTTCATCCCCGCCCGTATGCTGCGCTGCTTTCTGGAAATCCCGATTTACGCCGTAACCACCGCCTATTACGACAGCGACAACGAAGGACAGGTAACGGAAGAAGTCAAAAAAGTCCAATGGCTCGACCCCGTGCCCGACGCGTTGAAAGGCAAGAATGTGCTCGTCGTCGATGAAGTCGACGACAGCCGCGTGACCATGGAATTCTGCCTGACCGAGTTGCAAAAAGAAGATTTCGGCACCATCGGCGTTGCCGTCCTGCACGAAAAAATCAAAGCCAAAGTCGGCAAAATCCCTGAAGGCATCCCCTACTTTAGCGGCCTGACCGTAGAAGACTGGTGGATCAACTACCCTTGGGACGCGCTCGACATCGACGAGCACAACCGCCTTGCCGCCGAAGGCAAAAAATAAACCCGCGACGGAGAAGCCCGCCTTCTCCCGAAACGGCAAAAGCAAAATCCGTAGAACACCGACAAAACGAGATTTTGCCTCTTTTCAGCGTATCTTCATAAAACGCATTAGAATGTGGAACGCAACCCTTCAATCCGAAGCCCCCGACCACACATACACCCCTTTTCAGACGACCCCGTACCGCGTATCGCAAAAAGGTCGTCTGAAACCGACTGTGAAGCCGAACAAACCCACAGAGGCAGCCGACACCGCCCCTCTTCCGTTTCACAGCACAAACCGGAGAACAACATGATTACATTGGCCGTAGATGCCATGGGCGGCGACTCAGGTCTCGCAGTTACCGTCCCCGGTGCCCTTGCCTTTTTGAAACAGCAGCAAGACGTACACCTCATTATGGTCGGCGACGAATCCGCCGTCCGCCAAGCCCTCTCCGCAGCCAACGCACCGATGGAGCGCATTACCGTGCTCCACGCCTCCGAAGTCGTCGGCATGGACGAAGCCCCTCAGCTTGCCCTGAAAAATAAAAAAGACTCCTCCATGCGCATTGCCATCAACCAAGTCAAAGAAGGCAACGCGCAAGCCGCCGTATCTGCCGGCAACACCGGCGCGCTCATGGCGACCGCCCGCTTCGTCCTCAAAACCATTCCCGGCATCGACCGCCCCGCCATCGCCAAATTCCTGCCATCCGACAGCGAACACCTGACCCTCGCCCTCGATTTGGGCGCAAACGTTGACTGCACGCCCGAGCAGCTCGTACAGTTCGCCATCATCGGCAACGAACTCTTCCAAGCCCTCTACCCACAAAAAGGCAGCCCGCGTGTCGGTCTGCTTAACGTCGGCACCGAAGACATCAAGGGCACGGACACCGTCAAACAAACCTTCAAACTGCTCAAAAGCAGCAAACTGAATTTCATCGGCAACATCGAAAGCAACGGCGTCCTGTACGGCGAAGCCGACGTGATTGTCGCAGACGGCTTTGTCGGCAACATCATGCTCAAAACCATCGAAGGCGCGGTCAAATTCATGAGCGGAGCCATCCGTCAGGAATTCCAACGCAACCTGTTCAACAAAATGGCCGCGATCGCAGCCCTCCCCGCCCTGAAAGGCTTGAAAAGCAAACTGGATCCCCGCAAATTCAACGGCGCCATCCTGCTCGGCCTACGCGGTATCGTCATCAAAAGCCACGGCGGCACAGATGATATCGGCTTCAGCTATGCCTTAGAAGAAGCCTACCACGAAGCAAAATCCGCCGGCCTGTCGAAAATCGAACAAGGTGTCGCCGAACAATTCGCCGCATTGGAAGCGATTAAGGCGGAACAAGCCGCTCAAGAAGCACAGCAAGCTGAAGAAACCAAAGTTTAAGGTCTCTCTGCGCAAATCCTCCAAGCGTGTTTGCCACATAGCAAAAGGGTCGTCTGAAATCCGTTTTCAGACGACCCTTTGAGTTTGAATCATTCAAAGTCAATCAACGTTTAATCAAAACAGCACGGTCTAGCCCCGCCCTAATACCCCATCTGTCTGATAGGCTTCACTTTCTTATCGCAATACTTCAGACCGATACCGGTTTATCCTCTTCTATTTCTTTCCAACTCTGTTAGCAATAACCATTAAATCTTATTATTTTTCAATTAATTATATTAAATTTACGATTTCTTATCAATTTTGTATTGATAATTATTTTTATTAGCGTATAATCAAAACCACTCGGAAGCCGTCCGCTCCGAGCCATTAAACGACAGATTATCCCCTCTTCTTTTTGTCTCATTACCTTCGGAGTGCGCATATACGAGAAATACCGTTCCCATTTATATCAGATACTCAAAACCGAAAAACACAAAACCCGCTATCTCAACAGCGGGTTTTGTGTTTGTTTTGTATGGAGAACGACACAGCCCCCCATCAAACTGGAAATCGCAAGAAGCTGCTGACGGAATACCGCTCCCTCCCTGATAACACCCTTCCATCCGTGACTGAAAAGGTCGTCTGAAATGGAAATCTCCAATTTCAGACGACCCCAGTTAAACATCTAAAAATCAAATCCTGATATAAAACGTCGTCTGAAACCTGATATCCGGTTTTCAGACGACGTTTTTGATGCCGTTTATTTCAAGCAGTCTTACTGCTGCGTGGCAGGTTGGCTAACGGTTTCGCGTTTCAAACCGCCGCCGAGTGCTTTATAGAGGTCGGCGAGGTTTTCGAGGCGGGTGAGCTGGTTGGCAAGCAACGCGGTTTCTGCACCATAGCTGCTGCGTTCTGCGTCAAGCAGGTCGAGGGCGTTGGATACGCCGTGTTTGTAGCGCAAATTGATAAGGCGCAGGGAGTCGTTGTAAGCGCGGCTTTGTTTGTTTAGCGCGGCGTAGCTCTTGTCGAGTTGCTCGCGTGCGACCAAGGCGTTGGATACGTCTTGGAAGGCGGCTTGGACGGCGGCTTCGTAAGCGACGATTTGCGCCTCTTTACGCAGCTTGGCTACGTCGAGATTCGCTTTGTTGGTGCCCCAGTTGAAAATCGGCAGGGTAATGGAAGGTGCGAACGACCAGATGCCCGTACCGCTTTTGAAGAGGCCGCTCAACTCGCCGGACGCGGTGCCGACCGAACCGGTCAGGCTGATGGTGGGGAAGAAGGCGGCGCGCGCTGCGCCGATGTTGGCATTGGCTTGTTTGAGCGAGTGTTCTGCGGCGCGGATGTCGGGACGGTTCAGCAGGACTTCGGAACTCAAGCCGGCAGGCAGTCGGGTGATTTTGAACTGTTTGCTCAAAGGCAGCGCGGCAGGCAGGTCTTCCGGCAGGGGTTGGTTAATCAGGGTTGCCAAGGCATTGCGGGCTTGTTCGCGGTTTTTGACGGCGTTCGCGTAATCGGCTTTGGCGGATTCAATCAGGGCTTCCTGTTGACGCAAATCGACGGCGGAAATCACGCCTGCTTTGTGGCGCATTTGGGAAAGTTTGTAGGTGGCTTCGCGGGTTTTGAGGACGCGCTGCGCCAATGCCATCGATTCTTGGGCGTACAGTTCGTTGAAATGGGCTTTAGCAACGGCGGCAATCAGAGCAAGGTGGGCGGCATCGCGGTTGGCGGCTACGCTGAAATAACCTTGCAATGCGGCTTGGCTGTTGCTGCGGACGCGTCCGAAAAGGTCAAGCTCATAAGCTGCCACACCCAAACCGACACTGTATTCGCTGCGGGTAACGCCGCCGCTCAAGCTGCCTGTCCGCGTACCGGTACCGCTGGCGTTTATGCTCGGCAGCAGGTCGTTTCGGGCAATCATGTATTGTTTGCGGTAGATTTCGGCGTTCAGCGCGGCGGTGCGCAGGTCGGTATTGCGTTCCAACGCGATGTCGATAAGGCGGTGCAGGCGCGGGTCGGCAAAGAAGTCCTGCCAGCCCAAGTCGGCGGCGCGGATGCCGTCGTCAAAGGTATCGTATTTGAAGGTTTCGGCAACTTCGACCTGCGGTTGTTCGTATTTCGGGATCATGGTACAGGCGGACAGCGCGACGGCTGCGGCGACGGTACTCAATACCGTTTTGAATGTCATTTTGTTCATAAGGATTCCTTGGGGTTGTCTGAAACCGTATTTCGGGTTTCAGACGACCTTTTTGCTAGTGCTTGTTGTCCGTATTTTGATCTTCGTGGGAAATCATGCCTGCTTCGGCAGCGTGTTTCACGGCCATTTCATGTTCGTGCGCGCTTTCCTTAAAGAATTTACGCACAACCACATAGAACAAAGGCACAAGGAACACGGACAAAATCGTACCGATCAACATACCCCAGAACACAGTCGTACCGATGGCACGCCGGCTGGCAGAGCTGGCACCGCTGGCGACATACAGCGGAACCACGCCCAAAATGAAGGCAAACGAAGTCATGATAATCGGACGGAAACGCAGGCGTGCAGCTTCCAGCGCGGCTTCCAGTGCGCTTTTGCCCTGTGCTTGCAGGTCTTTGGCAAACTCGATAATCAGAATCGCGTTTTTCGCACTCAAGCCCATTACGGTTACAAAGCCGACTTGGAAGTAAATATCGTTACTAAACGATGGAACGCTGTCCAACAACGCTTCAAAAATATTGCGTCCGGTAACACCCAATGCCGCACCGACCAAGCCCAACGGAATCACGAGGATAACCGCCAGCGGGATAGACCAACTTTCATAAAGTGCGGCAAGTACCAAGAATACAGAAGCAATCGCCAAGCCGTACAAAATCAAGGTTTGCGAACCGCCTTTGGCTTCTTCGCGCGACTGGCCGCCCCATTCTAGGCTGTAACCGCCGCCCATTTCGTCCACCATTTTCTGAACCGCAGCCATTGCCTGACCGGATGAAACACCGGTAGCCGGAGAGCCGGAAAGTTCCATAGCGGGATAGCCGTTAAACCGTACGCTTTGTTCCGTACCGTTTTCCCAAGAAACAGTAGCAATGGTAGAAAGCGGGACAGCGACACCTGAGCTGTTGGGCACAGTCAAGTTCAGGATGTCGGACGGCTGCATACGAGCAGAAGCATCAGCCTGCACCATCACGCGTTGCAGACGACCCTGGTTCGGGAAGTCGTTGACATAAGACGAACCCAAAGAGGAAGCCAGGGTCGTGCGGATGTCTGAGAACGAAATGCCTTGTGCGGCAGCGGCAGCGCGGTCTATGTCGATTTTCAATTGCGGCGCATCTTCCAGACCGCTGGCACGGACGGTGCTCGGGTCAAACAGGCCGCTTTCGCGCATTTTGCCGATCAATTCGTTGCGTTTCGCCAGCAATGCGGCATGACCGGTATTGTTGCGGTCTTGCAGGTTGATGGTCAGCCCTGAGCCGTTACCCAATTCCATAATCGGAGGAGGCGTAAGGGCAAAACCGACCCCGTCTTTGAGTGTACTCATCATCGTACCGTTCAACTTATTGGCGACAGAGGTTGCATCGCTGCCCGGCGTTTTACGCTCTTCCCAGTCTTTAAGCATGGCAAAACCCATTGCCATATTCTGACCGCTGCCTGAGAAACTGAAGCCGGAAACGGTAATGATGTCTTTAATTTCAGGAATGCTTTTCGCCAACTGGGTAACTTGCGCCATTGTCGCATCGGTACGCTCTTTGGTCGCACCCGCAGGCAGTTGTACGCTGACCATGATGAAGCCTTGGTCTTCAGTCGGCAAGAAGGAGGTCGGCAAGCGCATAAACAGGAATACGCCTGCGGCTGCCAGACCGATATAGACAATCATCATACTGAACGTCTTACGCAGCACTTTGACAACCCAGCCCTCGTAGCCATTCGTCCAATTGTCGAATTTTTTATTAAACCAACCGAAAAGCCCCTTCTTCTCTTGATGGTGCCCTTTCGGAATCGGCTTGAGCATGGTGGCGCACAATGCCGGCGTCAGCGTCAGTGCGAGTAATGCTGAGAATGCAATCGATGCCGCCATGGTTAAAGCAAACTGTTTGTAAATATTGCCAGTCGCACCGCTGAACATCGCCAAAGGCACAAATACGGAAATCAGGACGGCGGTAATACCGACCACCGCGCCGGAAATCTGACCCATCGCTTTTTTGGTCGCGGCTTTAGGCGGCAAACCTTCCGTCGCCATAATACGCTCGACGTTTTCAACGACCACAATCGCATCGTCGACCACGATACCGATCACCAACACCATCGCAAACATGGTCAATACGTTAATCGACATGCCCATATAAGAGATGAAGGCAAAACCGCCCAACAGCGAAATCGGCACGACAATGGTCGGAATCAGCGTATAGCGGATGTTTTGCAGGAAGAGGAACATCACTACAAACACCAGTAAAACAGCCTCTCCAAGCGTACTCAACACTTTCTCAATCGAAATCTTAACGAATTTTGAAGTGTCGTAAGGCGTTTTCCAGCTCATGCCCTGCGGGAAGTATTTTTTCAAAACCTCCATTTTTTCCTTTACGGCAGTGGCGGTTGCCATAGCATTACCGCTGTTGGACAACATCACCGCCATACCGGTGGTGTTCACACCGTTCAGACGGGTGGAAGAGGAATAGTCTTCCATACCCAAGCTGACTTTTGCCACATCTTTCAGATAGACATTCGAGCCGTCGGTATTGGATACCAAAATGATGTTGCCGAACTCTTCAGCCGTTTTTAATTGTCCTTCCGCAGTAACGGTCGCCGAAATGGTCTGACCTTCAACGGCCGGTAAAGAGCCGATAGATCCTGCCGAGATTTGGATGTTTTGTGTTGCAAGTGCATTGGTCACCGTAGCAAAAGACAGGTTGTAGTTTTGCAGTTTTTTCGGATCAACCCAAATACGCATGGCGCGCTGCGCACCAAACAATTGCACCTGCCCTACCCCGTCGATACGCTGCAGTTCAGGAATGATGTTGCGCTGTGCGTAGTCGTTCATTTCCTCGGTGGACTGTACGTCTGACGAAAGCATCACAATCATCAGGAAGTTGGATCGCGCTTTGGATACGGTAACGCCGTACTGTTGCACGGTAGCCGGCAGGGTATTCAATACTTCGGAGAGTTTGTTCTGTACCTCTACCTGCGCCAAATCTTCGTCGGTTTCAGGCGTAAACGTCAAACTTACGCTGCCACTGCCGCTGGAGTCGGCGGAAGTGCTCATGTAGTCCAAACCTTCCACACCGTTCATATTGCGTTCGATAACGGCCAGCACGCTGTCTTCCATTACTTGGGCAGAAGCGCCCGGATAAGTAGCGCGCAAAGTAATGGTTGGCGCGGCAACGGACGGATATTGGGAAACCGGCAAACTCCTAATGCCGATAACACCCAATGCGATAATAAAAATCGCAATGACCCATGCAAAGATGGGGCGGTCGATAAAAAACTTAGCCATTGATGCCTTCCTTATTTAGCTGCGGATGCCGGTTTGGCTTCAGAGGTCGGCTGAACGTCTTTTTTCGCTTCGGAAGCAGCTTTGGGTGCGGCTCCGGCAGCAGATGCGGCAGCCTTTTCGGGAGGTGTCCATTCTTTAGGCGTAACCTTTTTCCCGCCACTCATGGATGCAATGGCGATGCCGTCAACAATGACTTTGTCGCCGTCTTTCAGACCCGCAGTGATCACCCAGTTGGTTCCCTGCTGCTGGGCAACCGTTACCTCGCGCGGCTCCATTTCGCCTTTGGCGTTCACAATCATCACGGTATCTTTCGTACCGCGCGTTACTGCCTGCTGCGGTACGACAAAAGCGTTGTCGGCAGCCACTTGTTCCATCAGGACGCGCACATAAAGACCTGACATCAAAATGTTTTTGTCGTTCGGCACTGACGCGCGCAGCGTGATTTGTCCGGTTGTTTCGTTCACAGACGGATCGGAGAACAGCAAACGGCCTTTGTGCGGATAAACTTCACCGTTGTCGAACTTGATGCCCACTTCAATCGCGCCGTCCACGCTCGACAATTTGCCCTCGGCAACCTGTTGGCGCAGCTTCATCACTTCGGTCGCGGATTGAGTGATGTTCACATACATAGGATTGGTTTGGCGGATGGTCGCCAGTACGGTCGTATCACCCGCGTTCAGCAGCGTACCTTCGGATACTTTAGACTGACCGATGAAACCTGAAATCGGCGCGGTAATGCGCGCCCTGTTCAGATTGATACCGGCAGATTTAATCGCCGCCTGAGCCGCTTTGACGCTTGCTTCGGCAGAACGTTTCGCCGTTACCGCCGCATCGTAATCCTGTTTACTGATGGCATCGGCGGCAACCAGCGGCTTGTAACGCGCCAAGTCGGCATTGGCTTTGGCAAGGGTCGCCTGCGCGCCTGCCAATTGGGCGCGCGAGCTTTCCAGATCAGCTTGATAGGTGGAACTATCGATTTGATAAAGCGGCTGTCCAGCGCGGACATAGCTGCCCTCTTGGAACAGGCGTTTTTGGATGATGCCGCCCACTTGGGCGCGGACTTCCGCGGTACGCAGCGACTCCAGACGGCCCGGCAGCTCGGTCGTCAGCGCGACGGTTTCAGGATGGACGGTAACGACACCGACCACAGGGGGCGGAGCTTCTTTTTGCGCAGCTGCCTGCTGCCCTTTTCCATCTTTTGCACCTTGCGTCGCATCGGAGCCTTTGTTACACGCTGAAAGAGCCAACGCAGTAGCGGCGGCGATTGCCGCCATGCGCATCACCTTAGAAGCATAAGAAGCCATTACTTTTCCTATCTGTATAATTGTTATGAGGTTTTACCATATACTTTGTCATCAGAGCCGATTTTTGGTTCCGAAACAACAATAACCTGCCTCAATATCCAGAGCAGGTCGTCTGAAAAATTATTTTATACTTGAGAGCCAATCTCAATTACGGGTGCCATTATACATACATGCTTGCATGGATACAAAGTATTTTTTATAATTCCCAATATTCCACCCAATTGAAATAGGTATCATGCGGAAAACCAAAACCGAAGCCCTTAAAACCAAAGAACATCTCATGCTCGCCGCGCTGGAAACCTTCTACCAAAAAGGCATCGCGCGCACTTCGCTCAACGAAATCGCCCAAGCCGCCGGCGTGACGCGCGGCGCGTTGTACTGGCATTTCAAAAACAAAGAAGACTTGTTCGACGCCCTCTTCCAGCGCATTTGCGACGACATCGAAAACTGTATGCATCAGGACGCGGCTGATAGCGATGAACAAGAATGGTCGCTTTTCCGCCGCACCTTGATGCACTTTTTCACGCGCCTGCAAACCAACGACATCCACTATAAATTCCACAGCATCCTGTTTTTAAAATGCGAACACACCGAGCAGAACGCCGCCGTCATCGACATTGCGGATAAACATCAATCGATTTGGCGCGAGAAAATTACCGAAGTCCTGACCAAATCCATTGCCCAACATGCCTTATCCGAAGATTTGGATACCGACATGGCGGTCATCTTCATCAAATCGATGCTGGACGGTCTGATTTGGCGTTGGCTCTCGTCCGACAAAAGTTTCGACCTTGCCCAAACCGCACCGCGCATGATTGACATCCTCTTGGACAATCTGAAAAACCACCCGCAACTGCGTAAACAAAAATAACGGACCGTACACAAAAGGTCGTCTGAAAACAAGCACCACACGTTTTCAGACGACCTATTCTCTGCCTCAGCAGGCGTTATATATTATGAATCAACCCGTTAGACAAACAACGCCCGAACAATCCCTGCTTAACAAAAACGTCGTCTGAAAACCCTTTTTCAAGTTTTCAGACGACGTTTTGTTATTTTCCTATCAACGCGTTACCGGCTTATATTTAATCCGTTTCGGTTTCGCGCCTTCTTCGCCGAGTCGGCGTTTTTTATCGGCTTCGTATTCCTGATAGTTTCCGTCGAAGAACACCCATTTCGAATCGCCTTCGCACGCCAGAATATGCGTGGCGATGCGGTCGAGGAACCAGCGGTCGTGCGAAATGACCATCACGCTACCGGCAAATTCCAGCAATGCATCTTCCAGCGCGCGCAGGGTTTCCACGTCGAGGTCGTTGGACGGTTCGTCCAGCAGCAACACATTGCCGCCGCTCAACAAAGTTTTTGCCAAGTGCAAACGTCCGCGTTCGCCGCCGGAAAGCTGCCCCGCGATTTTGCTTTGGTCGCTGCCTTTGAAATTGAAACGACCCAAATATTGGCGTGCGGGGATTTCAAACTGTCCGACCTGCAAAATGTCGCGGCCTTCGGCGATGTTGTCGAACACGGTTTTGTCGTTTTGCAAACCTTCGCGGCTTTGGTCAATCAGGCTCATTTTCACGGTTTGCCCGATTTTCACTTCACCTGAATCGGGCTGCTCTTTGCCCGCAATCATTTTGAACAGCGTCGATTTACCCGCGCCGTTCGGACCGATGATGCCGACAATCGCGCCCGCGGGCACTTTGAAGCTCAAATCGTCAATCAGCACTTTGTCGCCAAACGATTTGGAAACGTTCACAAATTCAATCACTTCATTACCCAAACGCTCGGCGACGGGAATGAAGATTTCCTGCGTTTCATTGCGTTTTTGGTATTCGTAGTTGCTCATTTCCTCAAAACGCGCCAGACGCGCTTTGGACTTGGCTTGGCGGCCTTTGGCATTTTGGCGCACCCATTCCAATTCCTGCTTCATCGCCTTCACGCGCGCTGCTTCGGATTTTGCCTCGTTTTCCAAGCGTTTTTCTTTCTGCTCCAGCCAAGACGAGTAATTGCCTTTCCACGGAATGCCGTGTCCGCGGTCGAGTTCCAAAATCCATTCGGCAGCGTTGTCCAAGAAGTAGCGGTCGTGCGTTACCGC
This sequence comes from Neisseria sicca VK64, assembly GCF_000260655.1. Classification (GTDB taxonomy): domain Bacteria; phylum Pseudomonadota; class Gammaproteobacteria; order Burkholderiales; family Neisseriaceae; genus Neisseria; species Neisseria sicca_B. The sequence continues at coordinate 13,267 of NZ_AJMT01000063.1, read as the reverse complement.
GACCACCGTGCCGGGGAAGCGCACGAGGAATTGCTCCAGCCATTCGACCGATTCCGCATCCAAGTGGTTGGTCGGCTCGTCCAGCAGCAGCATGTCGGGCTTGCTCAACAAGAGTTTGCACAAGGCGACGCGGCGTTTTTCACCGCCGGACAGATTGCCGATTTTGGCATCCCATTCCGGCAGGCGCAGCGCATCGGCGGCGATTTCCAATTCGTGTTCCGCACCACCGCCCGTGGACGAACCCGCTGCAATAATCGCTTCCAAGCGGCCCTGCTCTTCCGCCAGCGCGTCAAAATCCGCATCGGGATTGGCGTACTCGGCATACACTTCTTCCAAACGTTTCTGCGCGGCGGCTACTTCGCCCAAACCGCTTTCCACTTCCTCGCGCACGGTTTTCTCAGGATCAAGCTCCGGCTCTTGCGGCAGATAGCCGATTTTGATGCCACCCATCGGCACGGCTTCGCCCTCAAATTCCTTATCCACGCCCGCCATAATCCGCAGCACGGTGGATTTGCCCGCGCCGTTCAAACCGAGCAGGCCGATTTTCGCGCCGGGGAAGAAGGAAAGGGAAATATCTTTAATGATGGTTTTCTGCGGCGGCACAACCTTGCTCACGCGCAGCATGGAATAGACGTATTGTTGGGACATGGTTTTCTCAATTCGGTCAAACAAATTTCAGACGACCCATTTTAACCGATTGCACCGATTGTTGCTTGCACGGATGATATTTAGAGGGGAAATAGATGGGATGAGCAAAAGGCTTATTAATCACTTTCTGCTTATTCTGATTCATAAAGAGTTTGTTATTCACAAATGAATACCAAACTCTTTATGAATCATTTTTTGCTGAATTTGATTGACAAAATTGTTTGTCTATCACAAATGGGCGACAATACTTTTTTATATCAGCGAATATTTTGAGGAACACAAAGAACGCCACACAGAATTGATGCGCCAAGCTTCTCAAATTGGCAAGCAGCGCATAACCTTGAAATTGCCCAAAGCATTCATGCACTTTATGAAGAAATGAAGTTCATTTTTACCCAAACACTCTCCTCCAAACATTCACTTGCCGTGCTAGATTTTGTTTTTACTTATCCCGTTTTCCGAAACAGCCGATTATCAGAACTGACCAACATCCCGCCTGCAACTGCAAACCGTTTCACCAAAGCATTATTGGAAAAAGGTATCTTGACATTAAAAGAAGAAGCAAGCGGAAGAAAATCAGCATTGTATTCATTTGAGAGGATGATGGAGTTGGTAAGGGTTTAATGAAAAAGGTCGTCTGAAACCTTTTCAGACGACCTCAAAACAAATCCAAAATTAAAACATAAAAGGAGCATCTCATGTCCCAATATCCCCCAGCCACGCTAATTTCCTGTCTGCAACAGCACCAAATCCCCGCCGGACACATCACTGCCTTGCAGCACTTTACCCCCAAAGATGGTTTTTGCTTTCATCACGACGATACGGATTGGCAAAACAGCAAAGATTATTTTGACGAATGTTGGCAGGCTTTACCGGTTGCACCTATTTTACAGGACGAAGAAAGCAACGAATGGTTTGTGTACCTTACCGGGCCGCTACTCGGCATGGTCGGACACTTTCAACACGATGACCCCGACCTGGTACCCAGTTTTGCTACCATCCCTGACTTCCTTGCCGCCATTTCAGCTTACCCCGAAGCACAAGACGGCTACGAACTGCTGCATGATAAGTGTGCCTACCAATTTCCCAATCCCATACCGCCGCTGGATGCAGCCGCACGTCAAGCCGCCATGCAACAGCTTCGGCAGGCGGCAGAGGAAAGCGACGATGACGAAATCCGCCAGTGCCTGCATTTCGCTTGGTTTAATCTCATCGCTAAAGACGAAATCGCCCAATGGCTGCTGCCCTATCTCGATGACGAGGATATGTATGTGCAGGAACGCGCCATAGAACTTATCGGCAAACACAACTACCAAGCCGCACGCGACAAATTGCACGAACTGCAAACGACGGCACTTCCCAACGGACAAACCGCCGCGCAACGTGTCTTGAAAATGTGGGGCAGTTGAGCATTAGAAGGTCTGTCCATCTAACGGCGCACATCGCTTCAAATCAGCCAAAGGTCGTCTGAAAATCAGTTTTCAGACGACCTTTTATCTTTTATACGGAGGCATCCATCATCAGCCTGCCGCCTGTTTTTTCCACTCGACACGCTCTGTCAAGTCGGTATTGAAATGCGCGCCAATGTTTTGCCGCCTTGCGTATGCGGCTTGGGCGACGGCGAGGCTGCATTCGATCAGGTTGCGGTTTTCGTATTCGGACGCGGTGTGCGGCTCGGCTTGGTTTTGCTTCCAAAGCCGCAGTTGGGCGATGGCGCGGCGCAGGCCGGTATCGTTGCGGAGGATGCCCAGATGGCGTTGGTTGAAGGCTTGCAGGACGGGGTGGCTGAATGTGTTTTGGAGGTCGTCTGAAAAGATGCCTGCTTCGGCGGTGGGGTTTTCAGACGACCTTTTGGACGGTACGGCTTGGAATGCTTGTCCTTCCGCGATGGCTTGGGCGGCAAGCCTGGCGGTAACGACGCATTCGAGCAGGGAGTTGCTGGCGAGGCGGTTGGCTCCGTGCAAGCCGGTGCAGGCGGTTTCGCCTAAGGCGTAGAGCTGCGGCAGGGAGGTTCTGCCGCTGGGGTCGGTTTGGATACCGCCGCAGGTGTAGTGTTGCACGGGGCGGACGGGGATGGCTTGGCGCGTGATGTCCAAGCCGCATTGGGACAGGCAGTGCCGATGAATGGACGGGAAATGCTGACGGACAAACGCTGCCGGTTGATGGCTGATGTCGAGCGAGACGAAATCTTGCGTTTGTTTGGCGATTTCGGCGGCGATGGCGCGGGCAACGATGTCGCGCGGTGCGAGTTCGGCGCGGCGGTCGTAATGCGGCATAAACCGTTCGCCCGCTTGGTTGGTCAGGATGCCGCCTTCGCCGCGCACGGCTTCGGAAATCAGGAAGGTGCGGCCGTTTTCAGACGACCTTGCCAAGCCCGTGGGGTGGAATTGGATAAATTCGAGGTTTTCGACTGCGCAGCCTGCGCGTATCGCCATGGCGATGGCGTCACCCGTGCATTCGGGCGGCGTGGTGGTGGCGGCGTAAATCTGTCCCAAGCCGCCGCCTGCGAGTACGGTATGGCGGGCGCGGATGCGGTAGGTTTCTTGCGTTCGGCGGTCGAGGACGGTCAGTCCGCACGCTGCGCCTAATTCGGTTTGGACGTCCAACGCCATCTGCCGCTCACAAACGCGGATGTTCGGGCGGCGGCGTATTTGGGCAATCAGGCTCTGCATGACGGCTTCGCCCGTGTAGTCGGCGACGTGGGCGATTCGGCGGCAGGTATGCCCGCCTTCGCGCGTCAGGTGCAGGCCGTTATGATTTTGGTCGAACGCCACGCCCTGCGCCAGCAGCCATTCGATTGCCGGTTTGCCCTGCGACAGGATGGTGCGGACGGCGGCTTCGTTGCACAAACCTGCGCCCGCTTCCAAAGTATCGGCAACGTGTTTTTCGATGTCGTCCTCTCCCGACCACGCCGCTGCAATCCCGCCTTGCGCATGGCGGCTGGCGGTGTCGTCCAGCCGGTTTTTGCACAAAATGACGGTGCGGAACGATTCAGGCAGCGACAGGGCGAGCGTCAGCGCCGCCAGCCCGTTTCCGGCAATCAATACGTCGCAATCGGTTTGCATGGTGTTGTCCTTGTTTGAGAGGTCGTCTGAAACGGCAATATGGACGGCAAATCAGGCGGGGCCCATACCGTTGAACACATCTTTTTTCTTCAGCCCTGCCGCGAAGTCGAGCATACGCTGCAAAGGCAGTTTGGCGGCTTCGCCCAGCTTTCTGTCCAACAGGATTTCGTTGTGTCCGCTTGTCAGGGCGTGTTTAATGCCGCCCAGCGAATTCATCGCCATCCACGGACAGAACGCGCAGCTTTTGCAGCTTCCGCCGTTGCCCGCTGTCGGGGCGGCGATAAATTCTTTGTCGGGCGCCTGTTTCTGCATTTCGTGCAGGATGCCCAAGTCGGTTGCCACGATGAATTTTTTTTCAGGGCGCGATACGGCGGCCTTCAGCAGTTTGCTGGTCGAGCCGACCACGTCGCCCAGTTCGATGACGCTTTGCGGCGATTCGGGATGAACCAGCACCACTGCGTCGGGGTGTTCCGCCTTCAACGCCGCCAATTCCTGCCCTTTGAATTCGTTATGAACGATGCACGAACCCTGCCACAGCAGCATGTCCGCACCCGTTTCGCGGCGGATGTAGTCGCCGAGGTGGCGGTCGGGTCCCCAAATCAGCTTTTCACCGCGCGATTTCAAATACGACACGATTTCCAACGCCACCGAAGACGTGACCACCCAATCGGCACGCGCTTTCACGGCGGCGGAAGTGTTGGCGTACACCACCACCGTACGGTCGGGGTGTTGGTCGCAAAACGCTGAAAACGCCTCTTCCGGGCAACCCAAATCCAAAGAACATTCCGCTTCCAAATCAGGCATCAGCACCGTTTTTTCAGGGCAGAGGATTTTCGCGCTCTCGCCCATGAAGCGCACACCCGCCACCACCAGTGTACCGGCTTCGTGTTCCGCGCCGAAGCGCGCCATTTCCAGCGAATCGCCCACGCATCCGCCCGTTTCCAAAGCCAAATCCTGAATCAGCGGATCAACGTAATAATGCGCCACCAAGACCGCGTTTTTCTCCTTCAGCAAAGCCTTGATTTCGTCTTTCAGACGACCTGCCGTCTCGCGGTCGGGCGTGTCGGCAACCTTCGCCCACGCCTGACGGATTTGGCAGGCGGAAGTCGGCGTTTGGATGAGGGGCATATCGTAGTCGAATGAGCGGCGGGCGGCGGTTTGCATGATGTTTCCTTGTAGCTGGTTTTGAGGCGGCATGAAGGTTTGCCGTCTGTTTTTCAAACTGTTTTTATATTATGCTCAACTTGAGTATAATATGCAAGGTCGTCTGAAAACAGGTTTGAGATACCGCAAAACCGACCCGCTTCGTTCCGACAAACCGCTTTGGTTTACAATAAAGCCTTTCCCACCCGCAGAAAGCCGAGCATGGACGCCTACCCCGAAGCCGAAGCCCCGCCGCAAAGCATCGTCGAGCTGGTTCCCGTATTGATTGCCGTTACCGACGGCGGCCTGCGGGTGTTGACCGTCGCCCAAGGCGCGCTCCTGCCCAACGGCCCGCTCTCCCCCCTACGCAATTCCCTGCAGGCGGGCGTGAAGCTGTGGGTCGCCAAGCAGACTTCGCAGCCTATGGGCTATGTGGAACAGCTTTACACCTTTGTCGATACCCACCGCCGCAACGAACACGGCATGCCCGTCTTGTACGTCAGCTATTTGGGGCTGGTGCGCGAGGCAGCCGACAGCATCCTGCACCCGGATGCGAAATGGCAGGACTGCTACGGTTATTTCCCGTGGGAAGACTTGCGCACCGACGGTGGGCAGCGCGACGCCATCGTCAGCCGCCTGCGCATTTGGGCAAACTCGGCGGACACGGAGGAAGTGCGCCAAAAGCGGCTCAAGCGCATTCATTTGTGCTGGGGGGTCGAACCGGAAAACTGGTCGGAAGAATACGTTTTGCAACGCTATGAAATGCTGTATGAAAGCGGCCTGATAGCGGAAGCCGCCGAGCCGCAGGCAAACTTCGACTTCACGCTCACGGGGCAGCCCATGCGCCACGACCACCGCCGCGTGTTGGCGACCGCCCTGTCCCGCCTGCGTGCCAAAATCAAATACCGCCCCGTGATTTTCGAACTGATGCCGCCCGAATTCACGCTGCTGCAACTGCAAAACAGCGTCGAAGCCATCAGCGGCAGATTGCTGCACAAGCAAAACTTCCGCCGCCAGATTCAGCAGCAAAACCTCATCGAGCCGTCGGATACCGGCGTATCGGGCAGCAAAGGCCGTCCCGCGCAGCTTTACCGCTTCCGCGACGACGTCCTGCCCGACAGGCTGATTTCGGACATCGGACTGCCGCTGGGCAGCCGTTAGCCCGTTTTCAGACGACCTCAAACGAAGTTTTGCCCTCACCGCAACATCAATCTTTTTCAACAAAGGAAACCCCATGTCGTCTGAAAACACCCTCTTCCCCCTGCCCGACACCCTGTTGCGCCCCATGGTCGAACAAGCCCTGAGCGAAGACTTGGGCAGGCGCGGCGACATTACGTCCGCCGCCGTCATCGCGCCCGATAAAACCGCCAAACTCTTCCTCGTCAGCCGCGAAAACGGCGTCATCGCCGGCATGGACTTGGCACGCCTCGCCTTTCAGACGATGGATCCGTCCGTCCGCTTCCAAGCCGAAATCCAAGACGGACAAGCCGTCCGCGCAGGTCAGACGCTGGCCGCCGTCGAAGGAAACGCCCGAGCCCTGCTCGCCGCCGAACGCACCGCGCTCAACTACCTTACGCACTTAAGCGGTATTGCTACCGCCACCGCGCATGCCGTTGCCGAAGTCGCCGAATACGGCACAGACATCGTGTGCAGCCGCAAAACCATCCCCCTGCTGCGCGTCCTGCAAAAATACGCCGTCAGGGCGGGCGGCGGCGTGAACCACCGCATGGGTTTGGACGACGCCGTACTCATCAAAGACAACCACCTCGCCTATTGCGGCAGCATCGCCCAAGCCGTGCGGCAGGCAAAACAGGCGGTCGGACCATTGACCTGCGTGGAAATTGAAGTGGACACGTTGGCACAACTGGACGAAGCCATCACGGCGGGCGCGGAACGGATTTTGCTGGACAACATGGACGACGAAACCCTGAAAGAAGCCGCAAACCGCTGCCACACGCAAACCGCCCACCCCCACACCATCTATTGTGAAGCATCGGGCGGCATCGGCTTCGACCGCCTGAAGCGCGTAGCGCAAACCGGCGTAGACGGCATCGCCCTCGGCTATCTGACCCACAGCAGCCGCTCGTTGGACATAGGTTTGGATTTCGTGGCGTAAATTTTGCCGAAGACAGCGGCGCAGAAAGAAATCCATTCAAAAACGCCCGTTTCGTCATTCCCGCGCAGGCGGGGTAAAGATGACGAAACGGGCGTTTTCTGGAGCGGATTAAAATTGCAATGATAAGGCGTTGCCAACGCCCTTATGGACTTTAGCTAAATTACTTTATTTTCTACACGCACCTTACCGCTTGTCGTCATTCCTGCCCCCGCCTGCGCAAGGACAGGCTACGGCGGGAATCCATTGTAAAACTTGAGAAACCTTGATTTGAAAAAGGTTTCTGAATTTCAAAAATGGACTCCCGCCTGCGCGGGAATGACGGAAAAAGTATTAAAAACTGGGAAGATAGGCGATATATGTGATACGGCAAACAAGGTTACAGTTGCGCAAAGGTCGTCTGAAAACCCGTCACATGGTTTTCAGACGACCTCAAAATCGGATACCTGCTTATTCGCTTTCAACCTTCTCTATCTTGCGGCAGGCGATTAAAGATTCGCCGTCGGTGATGCTCATGGAAGTTTGATTGATATCGAGAATTTGGTAATCGGTGGATTTAAAACTTTTCTTGGCGGCCATTTGTTCACTGAATTTCATATAAGAACGGTCCGCTTCGCGGCCTTTGGCGGTTTTTAAGTCTTTGACGTCAAACAAACGTTCCGAGCCTGCGCTTTCAAAAGTCATGACGATATGCCTGTCGTCTTTAATGCGCCAGAAGCCGTTGTACCATTCCCGATAACGTAAGGGAACTGCGTCGTTCAGGTTTTCTTCTTTCCACTCAATCTCGATATACCCTGCCCATAAATGCGCCGGCAGTTTGTCCTTTTGCTGAAACTCAATAAATTTAGGCGCAAACGAATGGATATCGCGTTGCGCTTTCAATTCGCAGTCCCATGCCCCGAAAAGCTGCTCTTCCTGCTTTTGCAGGGACACTTCGGATTTCGCGGCAGGCGGCGTATGCGTTCCGCAGGCAGTCAGAAGCAATAAAGACAAGAATAAGGGTTTTATTGGTTTCATTTCCATTCCTTTGTTTTGTATATAAGTCGACCTACCATCGCTCCTGATTCAAACCTCCCGACAGGTCGTCTGAAAACCCCTTCACCTGATTTTCAGACGACCTCAATCCATATCGCTTTCGGGCAGCTCCGCCGAACCCATGCGGCGCAGGATGATGTTGGTTTTGTTGCGCAGGCGTTTGCTTTTGGGGTTGTCGGCGTAAAACAGCGGCGCGGGGACGCGGGCGGCGAGTTTGGCGGCCTGCTGTTTGGTCAGGTTGGCGGCGGGTCTTTTATAGAAATACTGGGACGCGGCTTCTGCGCCGAATACGCCGTAGTGCCATTCGATGGCGTTCAGATACAGCTCGAAAATGCGGTCTTTGTCGGTAACGGCTTCCATCATTGCGGTAATCGCGGCTTCTTCGCCTTTGCGGATATAGCTGCGGCTTTCGTTCAGAAACAGGTTTTTGGCAAGCTGTTGGCTGATGGTTGAGCCGCCTGCTTTGACTTCGCCGCTTTGTTTGTTGCGCTTGATGGCGTATTGGATGCCACCCCAGTCGAAGCCGCCGTGTTCGGCGAATTTGGCGTCTTCGGAGGCAATCAGGGCTTTTTTCAGGTTGACCGAAATGCGGTCGTAAGGCACCCAGCGGTAATCGAGCGCGACATCTTTGCCTTCGCTTTGAAACTGCCGCATCCGCATCGCCATGAAGGCGGTTTTATTCGGCGCGACGGCGCGGTAAGTGATGATGTTGCCGTACACATAAGCGTTGAAAAAGATAAATGCGCCCAAAGGCAGGGCAATCAGCCATTTGATGATGCGGAACATTTTATAACTCTCTCATATATTGGACGACGGGCAGGACATCGGGCGCGAAACCGCGCCAAAGCCGATAGGAAGCTGCCGCCTGTCCGACCAGCATGCCCAATCCGTCGGCGGTTTTTTTGGCGCCTGATTGGCGGGCAAACGCTAAAAACGGCTCTGCCGCTTCGCCGTAAACCATATCGTAAGCCAAGGTGCAATGTTCAAAGACTTTGGGCGATACGGCGGGAAGCTGTCCGCTTAAGCCGCCGGATGTGCCGTTGATGATGATGTTGAAGCCGCCTTCCAGTTCATCCAAAGGTATGGCTTCAATATCGAAATGCGCCGCCATTTCCGCCGCTTTGGCGTGGGTTCGGTTGGCGATGACGATGCGCACGGGACGGTACTCCTTCAATACGGGAATCACGCCGCGCACCGCGCCGCCTGCGCCGAGCAGCAAGACGGTTTTATCCGACAGTTCCACGCCCAGCCTCTTTGAAATATCGTCCGTCAGTCCGATTCCGTCGGTATTGTCGCCGCGTATTTTACCGTTTTCCAGCAAAATCAGCGTATTGACCGCACCCGCCGCCAAAGCGCGTTCGGAATGTTCGTCCGACAAGGCAAACGCTTCCTGCTTGAACGGTACGGTAACATTCGCCCCGCGTCCGCCGTCGGCAAAAAACGCTTCGACCGCCTGCGCGAAACCGCCGATATCGGCGCAAATGCGTTCATATTCGATTTCAACGCCTTCCTGCAAGGCAAACTGCCGATGGATTTGCGGCGATTTGCTGTGTGCGACAGGGTTGCCGAAAACGGCATAACGGGGAATAGTGTTCATAAAAATCCTATCCGGCAGGACAAATGCAAAGACCGCCCATTATAACCGCCTTTGCCGCCTCATACCGCTGTTTTCCAATAAATCCAAATACGCATCGGATTGTTGACAATCAGGTCGTCTGAAACTATATTCCGCAAGTCAGAAATTTAACGGATTTGCGGTTTCAGACGACCTTCGGCGTGATAAAATGCAGCAGATTTTCCGCGAGATTCCGTATCCGTTACTTCCCATTTAGGAGCCGAAAATGTCTATCAAAGACGCAGTAAAACTGATTGAAGAAAGCGAAGCCCGCTTCGTAGATTTGCGCTTTACCGATACCAAAGGCAAGCAGCACCACTTCACCGTCCCCGCCCGCATCGTCCTCGACGACCCCGAAGAGTGGTTTGAAAACGGTCAGGCGTTTGACGGCTCGTCCATCGGCGGCTGGAAAGGCATTCAGGCATCCGACATGCAGTTGCGTCCCGACCCCGCGACTGCCTTCATCGACCCCTTCTACGACGACACCACCGTCGTCCTCACCTGCGACGTCATCGACCCCGCCGACGGTCAAGGCTACGACCGCGACCCGCGCTCCATCGCCCGCCGCGCCGAAGCCTACCTCAAATCCTCCGGCATCGGCGACACTGCCTACTTCGGCCCCGAACCCGAATTCTTCGTCTTCGACGGCGTAGAGTTTGAAACCGATATGCACAAAACCCGTTACGAAATCACGTCCGAAAGCGGCGCATGGGCAAGCGGGCTGCACATGGACGGTCAAAACACCGGCCACCGCCCCGCCGTCAAAGGCGGCTACGCCCCCGTCGCCCCGATTGACGCCGGACAAGACCTGCGCTCCGCCATGGTGAACATTTTGGAAGAACTCGGCATCGAAGTCGAAGTCCACCACGCCGAAGTCGGCACCGGCAGCCAAATGGAAATCGGCACACGCTTCGCCACCTTGGTCAAACGCGCCGACCAAACCCAAGACATGAAATACGTCATCCAAAACGTTGCCCACAACTTCGGCAAAACCGCTACCTTCATGCCCAAACCCATCATGGGCGACAACGGCAGCGGCATGCACGTCCACCAATCCATTTGGAAAGACGGTCAAAACCTGTTCGCAGGCGACGGCTATGCCGGCTTGAGCGACACCGCGCTCTACTACATCGGCGGCATCATCAAACACGCCAAAGCCCTGAACGCGATTACCAATCCGTCCACCAACTCCTACAAACGCCTCGTACCGCACTTCGAAGCACCGACCAAACTCGCCTACTCTGCCAAAAACCGTTCCGCGTCCATCCGCATCCCGTCCGTGAACAGCAGCAAGGCACGCCGCATCGAAGCGCGTTTCCCCGACCCGACCGCCAACCCATACTTGGCGTTCGCCGCCCTGCTGATGGCGGGTTTGGACGGCATTCAAAACAAAATCCACCCGGGCGACCCAGCCGATAAAAACCTCTACGACCTGCCGCCGGAAGAAGACGCACTCGTCCCAACCGTCTGCGCGTCTTTAGAAGAAGCCCTCGCCGCCCTCAAAGCCGACCACGAATTCCTGCTGCGCGGCGGCGTGTTCAGCAAAGACTGGATCGACAGCTACATCGCCTTCAAAGAAGAAGACGTACGCCGCATCCGCATGGCGCCGCATCCGTTGGAATTTGAAATGTATTACAGCCTGTAATCCGCATTTCCTGTCCAGCTAAACGAAAGGTCGTCTGAAAACCTAGAAACAAGGTTTTCAGACGACCTTTTTTATCGTTCAAAGCAAACCGTCAGAACGTTTTGCTGAATTCGACAAACATTCTGGTTTTGCCGTATTCGTAGTATTTGTCGTTGCTCCATGTTTTGTGGTGGGCGACGGTCAGACGCGGGGTGATGCCTTTGAAGTGGAAAGCGCGGTGCCACACGGCGAGCGAAATATCCGCTTCTTTATCGCGGCGGTTTTCCTGACCGCTCAAAAGGCTGGGCGTTTGATAACGGCGTTGCGCCGCACTCAGGCGCAACATGGTGGACAGCCCTTTGCCCCATTCCTGCCCCCATGCGGTACGGAGGCTGTAACGGTCGAAGCTGTCCGATTTGTCTTCTTTATTGCGTTCCTGATAGATGTCGAAACCGCCGACCCAGTATTGGCGGGCGTTTCGGTAATAGACGACGGAATTGCTCAACAGGCGGCTGTTGTTGTCGGATTTGGCGCGGCGGGTGTTTTTCAGACGACCCATTTCAACGGCGCTCAAGGTTTGCAGCTTAGGCTGCCACCAGCGGTTGATGTGCAGGCGCGCACCGCTGGAGTAGGTGTACGGGTCGTTGCCGTAGAAGCGGCGTTCGTGGAACGGGGTCAAGCCGATGTCGTTGCGCTGGTCGGCGTAGCCTGCGCCCACTGAGAAGCGGGTGGTCACGTCGTTATACTTGGTTCGTTCGGGATAAATTTTGCCGTAATTGTCCGCGCCTGCCGTAACGTACCAGCCTTTGGGCAGCGACCATTTTTTCTCTGCGCCGAGTTGGTAGTTGATGGCGGTGGCGTCGATGGGTTCGGGGAAAGTCCAGTTGCCGTATGTGCGGCGGCTGGGGGCTTGGTTGATGTTTTGTTCGCGGGTAACGCTCAAGCCGGCATTGAATTTCCACGAATCGCGCTCGCGCAATGCTTTGCGGTAGGATTCGATGCCTTTGACGAGCGGCTCGGGCAGGTTGGCTTCTGTTTTGAGTTTGTCGAACTGGTCGGCGGCGGCTTCGTTTTGCTTGTCTTCAAACAAAGCGGTGGCAAGCTGCCAGCGGACGACGGGGGCATCGGGGTTTTCGGCGATAAATTGACGGTAATACCCGATGGCTTCTTTCATTTTGCCGTCGTCTTGGGCAACCAATCCGCGTGCGTAGAGCGCCATGTTTTTATCGTGTCCCGGCCATTGTTCGTAAATCGGCAGGACGACTTTGATGCCCGCGATGTTACGCGAAACAACGGCGGAATACATGGCGCGGGAAAGCAATTGGGGATTGTCGAGCAGGGTTTTGGCATCGACGTTGACGACTTTTTCAGACGACGTTTCGGCAGCAGGCTTGGCCGCTGCTTCTTCGACGGGGGCAGGTTCTGCCGTTTTGACCTGCAACTCGGGGGCAGGCTGGTTTTGAGGCTCGGACGGCACGTCGGCGGCTTCCGCTGCGGACACGGCGAGCAGGGAGAGGAGTAAGAGTGTTTTCATGATTTCGTAAGACGTTTGGGTTGCAATGGTGCATGAATCTGCGTTTTTTATTTGAGGCGAAACCATATCGGGCATTTTGGTGCTTTCGGGCATGGTTTTGCTTTATATAGTGGATTAACTTTAAACCAGTACGGCGTTGCCTCGCCTTGCCGTACTATCTGTACTGTCTGCGGCTTCGTCACCTTGTCCTGATTTAGTTAATCCACTATATTGTTTTGAGCGCGGATTTTACCGTGTTTTACAGTAAAACAAAATATTGCGGTGGCAAATAAACCGATACGGCATGATTCGGCTTTGACCTAAACCACAGTAAATGCCCTGCTCTACCGTTTGGTTCTGTTTGTCCAACCAAACAAAAAGGTCGTCTGAAACCTCTTTTCAGACGACCTTTCCGGTATTTATCGATTTAGCGCTTGTCCAAGTCTAAATCAGCTTTGTATTCGATGCGGCCGTGTCCTTTGTTTTCGATGGACACGTCCAATTCTTGTCT
>NZ_AJMT01000062.1:0-10160 GCF_000260655.1 Neisseria sicca VK64 | reverse complement strand
TCCCAATGAAAACCATTGTCCGCACGAAATTTGGACGGCACGCAATGGCAATCGTTTTCAAGCGATTTTGGGGGACTGGGTAACGAAAAATTTGGTCGAAGACACTGACGGCGGTGATACGGAAACAATCGGCAACATCATCCCCGAAGCACTGGAAAGCACGCTGCAAACCATCATCTGCCATCAAAACCTCAAAGCACAATATCATTTAATCCGCTTTTTCTACGCCCAATCCGACAATGTTACGATGAACGTGGAATTTATGGTTGACAACCAAGAAGATGCCGCTGAAGAAGAAAAACAGCTTGCCGGTCTCCCTTGGTTGCGCAGGGAAGCCTATTACAGCGTACGCCGTTGCATCATGCTCAAGCCCTTGGATTCGGTATAAGGCTATTGAAACTGTCAAAATCAACCCGTCTGCAAGATTTCAGGTCGTCTGAAAGCGGTTTTCAGACGACCTTATGTTTTGTTTTTGCTGGTGTTTTGGTAGCTGAAGTCGAGTTTAAAAATGGGTAATTCGCCGCTGAACGAAACCTCTTTTTTACCCATATTGCCACCAATGTGAAATCCTGTATGCCGAAACATCTTTAATTTACAAGAAAACTATGGCGCAGAAGCGGATAGCCCTTTAAAATAACGCCTTTACGCATCGAAAATCCACCGGAACGCAACATCATGATGAAAAATCGAGTCACCAACATCCATTTTGTCGGTATCGGCGGCGTCGGCATGAGCGGTATCGCCGAAGTCTTGCACAATTTGGGCTTTAAAGTTTCCGGTTCGGATCAGGCGCGAAATGCGGTTACCGAGCATTTGAGCAGCTTGGGTATTCAAGTTTATCCCGGTCATACCGCCGAACATGTTAACGGCGCGGATGTCGTCGTTACCTCTACCGCCGTCAAAAAAGACAATCCCGAAGTCGTCGCTGCGCTGGAGCAGCAAATCCCCGTCATTCCGCGCGCCCTGATGCTGGCGGAACTGATGCGCTTCCGCGACGGCATCGCCATTGCCGGTACGCACGGCAAAACCACGACCACCAGCCTGACGGCGTCCATCCTCGGCGCGGCAGGTCTCGACCCCACTTTCGTTATCGGTGGCAAACTCAATGCCGCAGGTACCAACGCCCGTTTGGGCAAAGGCGAATACATCGTCGCCGAAGCCGACGAGTCCGATGCGTCCTTTCTGCATTTGACCCCGATTATGTCCGTCGTCACCAATATCGACGAAGACCACATGGATACCTACGGACACAGCGTCGAAAAACTGCATCAGGCGTTTGTCGATTTTATCCACCGTATGCCATTCTACGGCAAAGCATTTTTGTGTATCGACAGCGAACACGTCCGCGCGATTTTGCCCAAAGTGAGCAAGCCCTACGCGACTTACGGCTTGGACGATACCGCCGATATTTACGCGACCGACATCGAAAGCGTCGGCGCGCAAATGAAGTTTACCGTTCATGTCCAAATGAAAGGACATGAGCAGGCGCCGTTTGAAGTCGTGTTGAATATGCCCGGCAGACACAACGTCCTCAATGCCTTGGCAGCCATCGGTGTGGCGCTGGAAGTCGGTGCATCCGTCGAAGCGATTCAGCGCGGCTTGCTCGGTTTCGAAGGCGTCGGCCGCCGCTTCCAAAAATACGGCGACATCAAGCTGCCCAACGGCGGAACCGCGCTGTTGGTGGACGACTACGGGCACCATCCCGTCGAAATGGCAGCGACCCTCTCCGCCGCACGCGGCGCGTATCCGGAAAAACGTTTGGTGCTCGCCTTCCAGCCGCACCGATATACCCGCACGCGCGATTTGTTTGAAGACTTTACCAAAGTCCTCAATACTGTTGACGCACTGGTGTTGACCGAAGTTTATGCCGCCGGCGAAGAGCCGATTGCCGCCGCCGACTCCCGCGCCCTTGCCCGCGCCATCCGCGTATTGGGCAAACTCGAGCCGATTTACTGCGAAAACGTCGCCGACTTGCCTGAAATGCTGTTGAACGTTTTACAGGACGGCGACATCGTGTTGAATATGGGCGCAGGCAGCATCAACCGTGTACCTGCTGCGATGCTGGAGTTGTCGAAAAAAGCCTGAGGCGGAAATTTTATCGTGATGCCGCGATAGCCGCCCGATGAAGCGATGTTCCATCGGGTGGGCAAGCAAGATTAAGGTCGTCTGAAAACCCGATTCGTTTTCAGACGACCTGTATCAAAAAATGAAGTAATCAAGAAAGAACAAAAACAATGCAGAATTTTGGCAAAGTAGCCGTATTGATGGGCGGCTTTTCCAGCGAACGCGAAATTTCGCTGGATAGCGGTGCCGCCATTTTGAATGCCTTAAAAAGCAAAGGCATAGACGCACACGCCTTCGATCCTAAAGAAACGCCCTTGGCGGAATTGAAAACCCAAGGTTTCCAAACTGCTTTTAATATCCTCCACGGTACTTACGGCGAAGACGGTGCCGTTCAGGGCGCGTTGGAATTGTTGGGCATTCCTTATACCGGCAGCGGTGTCGCCGCTTCAGCCATCGGCATGGACAAATACCGCTGCAAACTGATTTGGCAAGCCTTGGGGTTGCCCGTTCCCGAGTTTGCCGTTTTGCACGAAGATTCCGATTTCGATGCCGTCGAACAGCAACTCGGCTTGCCCATGTTCGTCAAACCGGCAGCGGAGGGCAGCAGCGTCGGTGTTGTGAAAGTCAAAGAAAAAGGTCGTCTGAAAAGCGTTTACGAAGAATTGAAACACCTTCAAGGCGAAATCATTGCCGAGCGGTTCATCGGCGGCGGCGAATATTCCTGCCCCGTGTTGAACGGCAAGGGCCTGCCCAGCATACACATCATCCCTGCGACCGAGTTTTACGACTACGAAGCCAAATACAACCGTGACGACACTGTTTATCAATGTCCGTCCGAAGACTTGAGCGAGGCTGAAGAAAACCTGATGCGTTCCCTGTCCGTCCGCGGGGCGCAGGCAATCGGGGCAGAGGGCTGCGTGCGCGTCGATTTCCTCAAAGATACCGATGGTAAACTTTATCTCTTGGAAATCAACACGCTGCCCGGCATGACGAGCCACAGTTTAGTACCGAAATCTGCCGCCCATACTGGTGTGGATTTTGCCGATTTATGCATTGAAATTCTGAAAACCGCACATGTGGGATGACGCAAGCGCACTGGGTCGGCTGACCCGCTGGCTGTTGCTGCTGATGGCATTGCTGCTCATCGGTACCTGCATAGCCTGGCTATACAACTCCAATCATTTTCCCGTCAAACAAGTGTCCATACAGGGCAAGCTGACTTATTCGGACGGGAAAGCACTTCAGCGCGCCGCTCAACAGCACACGCACAGCAATATTTTCCGTGCCGATTTGGACGGTATTCAGGCCGCCTTTCAAAAGCTGCCGTGGGTAGATTCCGCCATGGTGCGCCGCCGCTTTCCCGATACCGTCGAAATCCATTTGACCGAGCGCGTGCCTGTTGCCCATTGGCGCAGCGGCGGTTTGGTCGATTCCAAAGGCAATGTGTTTGACGCCCAGCTCAAAGCCAAGCTGCCAATCTTTGAAGGACAGCCGGGTACGGGCAAAGACATGGTCAAACATTACGAAGAATTTTCCGGCATACTCCGCCGGCAAAATCTGGCGATTAAAGAACTGATTTATACGCCGCGCTCCGCCTGGTTGGTGGTCTTGGATAACGGGATTACCGTCAGACTGGGAAGGGAAAACGAAATCAAACGCTTACAACTTTTCGCCGAAATTTGGCCGACGCTGTTGCGTAAAAATCAAAATCGGTTATCCTACGTTGATATGCGGTATAAAGACGGATTTTCCGTGCGTTACACATCAGAGACGCCGTCTGAAAGTGTTTCAGACGACTAAAGCCAAGCAAACGGCGTGAAGCAAACTATTGCCAATACAGACAAATAGTTATAACTCCAGCGAAATAACGAGCAAATATAATGGAACAACAAGGTAAATATATCAGTGCCCTCGATATCGGCACATCCAAAGTCATCGCCCTGATTGGCGAAGTACAAGACGACAACGAAATCCACATCGTCGGACTCGGACAGGCACCGTCCCGCGGCCTTAAAGCAGGCATGGTAACCAACATTGACGCGACGGCCCAAGCCATTCAGCAGGCAGTCAATGAAGCCGAATTGATGGCAGACACCAAAATCAGCCACGTTACGACCGGTATCGCGGGTAACCATATCCGCAGCTTGAATTCGCAAGGGGTTGTCAAAATCAAAGACGGCGAAGTTTCGCAAGCCGACATTGACCGCGCCATCGAAACCGCTAAAGCCATCAATATCCCGCCGGATCACAATATCCTGCATACCGTGGTGCAAGAATACATCATCGACAACCAGCCCGGTGTCAAAGAGCCTATCGGTATGAGCGGCGTTCGACTCGATACCCGCGTACATATCATTACCGGTGCCAATACCGCCCTGCAAAACATCCAAAAATGTATCCATCGTTGCGGTTTGCAAATGGACCAAATCATGCTTCAGCCTTTGGCGAGCGGTCAGGCTGTTTTGACTGAAGACGAAAAAGATTTGGGCGTATGCGTCATCGACATCGGCGGCGGTACGACCGATATTGCCGTTTATACCAACGGCGCCATCCGCCATACTGCCGTGATTCCCGTGGCGGGCGATTTGATTACCAAAGATTTGGCACAAGCACTGCGCACCCCGCACAGCGCTGCCGAATACATCAAAATCCACTACGGCGTGGCGATTCCCGATATGGACGGCTTGGACGAAATGGTCGAAGTTCCCAGCGTCGGCGACCGCCAACCCCGCCAGATTTCCCGCCGCGTTTTGGCAAGCGTCATCGGTCCTCGCGTCGAAGAAATCCTAGAGTTGACCCTTAACGAATTGCGCCGTTCCGGCTTCCCTGAAGAAGTCCTCACATCGGGCATCGTTCTGACTGGCGGCGCATCTATGCTGACCGGCATCGTTGAGCTTGCCGAAGAAGTATTCGCCTTGCCTGCACGTATCGGCGTACCTCAGGAAATGGGCGGCGTATCCGAACGCATCCGCAATCCGCGCTATTCAACCGCCATCGGTCTTTTGCAGGCGGCAAGGGGAGAGGAAGACGGCGCGCCGGTGACCGGTGCGATTGTGGTTCACGATCAGACTGAAAAAATCAGTCTGTGGGCAAAACTGATGAAATTCTTTAAAGACAATTTCTGATTGTTCCGTTACTTGCTTACAGGGAAAATGAATTGCTGTCGGAATAGTTCCAATCGCAATAATTAAAAACTTGTGTGCTTTCGTTAAAAAATGTAGTAAAAAAATAACGGTAATGGTGAATGAATAAGAAGTATTTTGCCAGCGTCGGAATACTTCTTATATAATACGGGTAATATCTAAATTTTTGGACCGTCCTCGATGCAGGGCGCGCAGGAGTATTTGAATGGAATTTGTTTACGACGTAGCTGAATCAGCCGCAAGCCCTGCGGTCATCAAAGTAATCGGCTTGGGTGGCGGCGGTTGCAACGCTATTAACAACATGATTGCCAACACCATCCAAGGTGTTGAATTTATTAGTGCCAATACTGATGCACAATCTTTGGGTAAAAATAACGCAGCCAAGCGCATCCAATTGGGTACTAATCTGACCCGTGGTTTGGGTGCGGGTGCCAATCCTGAAATCGGCCGTGCTGCGGCACAAGAAGATCGCGAAGCCATCGAAGATGCTATTCGCGGCGCGAATATGTTGTTCATCACCACCGGTATGGGGGGCGGTACCGGTACCGGTGCGGCTCCTGTGGTTGCCGAGATTGCCAAAGAAATGGGTATTCTGACCGTTGCAGTCGTTACCCGTCCGTTCGGCTACGAAGGCAAACGCGTACACATTGCCCAAGAAGGTTTGGAGCAGCTTAAAGGTCAAGTAGATTCATTGATTATCATCCCGAACGACAAACTGATGACTGCATTGGGTGAAGACGTGACCATGCGTGAAGCGTTCCGTGCGGCGGACAACGTCCTGCGTGATGCCGTAGCCGGTATTTCCGAAGTAGTTACCCGTCCCGGTTTCATCAACCTTGACTTCGCCGACGTTAAAAACGTAATGGGCATCAAAGGTATCGCCATGATGGGTTCCGGTTTTTCCCAAGGCATCGACCGCGCCCGTTTGGCAACCGAACAAGCGATTTCCAGCCCGTTGCTGGATAATGTGACTCTGGATGGCGCGCGCGGCGTATTGGTCAATATCACTACCGCTCCGGATTGCCTGAAAATGTCCGAATATCGTGAAATCATGAAAGTGGTTAACGAGAATGCGCATCCTGAAGCAGAATGCAAATACGGTACTGCCGAAGATGACAACATGGGCGAAGACGCTATCCGCGTAACCATTATTGCGACCGGTTTGAAAGAGAACGGCAGCGAAAACCAAATGCGTGCGGCTGTCCGCGCACAAAAACTGGTTAGCGGAGTCGATGATTCCCATGTTCAACAACCGGGTAGTGTAGAAAGTTTGGTAAGAACCAACCGCGGTATTCGCTCCATGAATCTGACTGCGGCAGATTTCGGCAATCAGTCTGTTTTAGATGATTTTGAAATTCCTGCGATTTTGCGCCGTCAGCACAATCCTGATAAATAATCGATAAAAAGCCTGCTTTAAGCAGGCTTTTTCGTTTCTATATTTGTATCTGTACAATGTAGAGCGTAGTTTTTGAAGGATTCAAAAGGGGTAGGGTGTTGATATCTTTTGATAGTCTCGAGTGAATATGAATCTATCGATGCGATTTGGTTTTTGGGTTTTGTCAGGGCGCTCCCGTTTTAAAGCTGGATTTCCGTTTGTTTGGAAACAGCGGTCTTTATTTGCGGGAAGTCCGTTTCAAAAAATTGAATTAGAGAAGCGGGCAAGCTGCATTGGTGAGAAGTTGAAAAGAGGTCGTCTGAAACGTTCCTAAACGTAAGTTTCAGACGACCTCTTATCATGATTCGGACAGGCAACTTTAAACCGGGCGGCAGGCAATCATATAATTCACTTCTGTCGAGTCGCATAAAGAATAGCGGCGGGTCAAAAGATTGTAGGTCATGCCTTTGGTGTCGATAACGTCCAAACCTGCCTGCCTGCACATCCGCGCCAGCTCGGCGGGCGTGATGAATTTTTGCCAATCGTGCGTCCCTTTGGGAACAAAGTTCAACACATATTCCGCACCGACAATCAGATGGAGATAAGATTTAGGGTTGCGGTTGATGGTGGAGAAAAACACCATACCGTCAGGCTTCACTAGCTCCGAACAGGCTTTGACGATGGCGGCGGGATCGGGAACGTGTTCCATCATTTCCATACAGGTTACAACATCGAAACTGTGCGGCTGTTCGGCAGCAAGGTCTTCGACGCGGATGCAGCGGTAATCGATATTGTCCACCCCTTCGGCAGCAGCATGGGCTTGGGCGGTTTGCAACGACTTTTCCGCCATATCGATGCCGATAACGTGCGCCGCGCCGCGTGTTGCCATGCTTTCCGACAAAATCCCGCCGCCGCAGCCGACATCCAAAACACGCTTGCCCGCCAATTGCGCGAACGAGTCTATATAGCCCAAGCGCAGCGGATTGATGTCGTGCAAAGGTTTGAACTCGCCGTTTTTATCCCACCATTTATCCGCAATTTGGCTGAATTTAGCGATTTCGTCCGCATCGACGTTGTGTTGTCCGGCTGCTTCCATCATGATTTTCCTGATTTGGATTTCGGGTTGAAGAGGGTTTCGATTTTATAGCAAAGCGGCAGGATGGAACAGAGACAAACCGCCGCCAGCCGCCAAAAAGGTCGTCTGAAAACGCCGCTTACCCTTTTCAGACGACCTTTGACTTGTTTTTACCCCTTCCGCCTTGTTTGCCGCGACCTTTCCCATTAATTTATAGTGGATTAAATTTAAATCAGGACAAGGCGACGAAGCCGCAGACAGTACAGATAGTACGGAACCGATTCACTTGGTGCTTCAGCACCTTAGAGAATCGTTCTCTTTGAGCTAAGGCGAGGCAACGCCGTACTGGTTTAAAGTTAATCCACTATATATCAAGTCCTCCTCGCATTGCCGAAACAGCAAGCCCCGACCTTCACCAAAAAGAAAACCCAATGAAACCATTTATCCGCGCCGCATCCCTACTCTTCCTTGCCACCGCCTCCACGCTTGCCTTCGGCAAAGACTTTATCATTTACGACCGCATGGACTACGTCGGCAAACCCGACCTGACCGCCGACAAATTGTCCAAAGT
This sequence comes from Neisseria sicca VK64, assembly GCF_000260655.1. Classification (GTDB taxonomy): domain Bacteria; phylum Pseudomonadota; class Gammaproteobacteria; order Burkholderiales; family Neisseriaceae; genus Neisseria; species Neisseria sicca_B. The sequence continues at coordinate 1,932 of NZ_AJMT01000062.1, read as the reverse complement.
ATTCCTGATTTACGAATCCGAGCTGGTGATGCCCGACCCTGCCGGCAAGCGCAAACACGGCGTATTGAACGAAAAACGCATCCGCGAATTGGCGCGCCAATCCTATCGCGAAGGCTATCGCACCATTTCCACCGATATCGAAACCTGGTTTGCCGAAAAAGACGGACAAATCCTCACGCCTCAGGAACTTAAAACCGATTTTGCCCGTATGTACCGGATTTTCAAAGAAGAAAATCCCCGTGCCTACATCAGCAACTACGGCTTGCCCGATGAACACCTGCACGCCATCCGCTACTACCAAGCTCAGGCGAACAACGAGGCAGTGTTGGCAAAATGGCGGCAGTTCAGCAAACGCCGTCAGATGAGCGCAGCCATCAGCGACTATGCCAATCCCGTGTTCTACATCACCACGCCCGATTTGGCGCAATGGGAAAAAGATGTCCAAACCACCGTTGCCGAGATTAGAAAGCGCTATCCCGACAAAAAAATCATCGGCTACCTCTGGCCGCAATATTATTCCGCGAGCAACAGCCCGTATTTCAAACAATTTATCGATGCCGAACGCTGGCAGAAAATGCTCGAAATCAGCAGCAAATATATGGACGGCGTGATTATCTGGTCGGACAAGCGCGATGAAAACCATCAAATCGTCCGCTGGAACGACCCACGCATACAGGCAATCATGCGCGCGACCAAATCCTTTATCGCGGCGCACCCCAAAGACATCGCCGTCGAAACATTGCAGCCGCCGACATTATCCAAATCATTGAAAAACAGCAAATTGAAATAAAACAACGCATTTCCTGCCGTTAATTTAATAGAGAAAAGCATGACGGCGGGCGGATAAATCCACTAAGCAAAAAGGTCGTCTGAAACCCAAAATTTAGGTTTCAGACGACCTTTTTGTCGCAATGGCGGTTTTGTTGCTTATTAATCCAATCGGAAAAAATGGGCGGTTGTGATATAGCGTGAAATATAGTGGATTAACTTTAAATCAGGACAAGGCGACGAAGCCGCAGACAGTACAGATAGTACGGAACCGATTCACTTGGTGCTTCAGCACCTTAGAGAATCGTTCTCTTTGAGCTAAGGCGAGGCAACGCCGTACTGGTTTAAAGTTAATCCACTATAACAGGGAGAGTGATGTCTATGATCTTGTTGCAGTTTATTTTCAGACGGCCTTTTTTCAAAATTCGCTTACGGCATTTTTTCATTTTAGTATAAATGCTTTATGGAAGTCTGAAAGCATGAATCAGATATGCCATCTTTGGCATGGTAATTGCAGGATAAAGGTCATAGTTCTATATTGTTTAGTAAATAAATGTTAATTTTAAAAGCAAAGTTATGGATTATCGGAACTTTTTCTAAATAAACGGTAAGGTTAATTAGCTTAAAACACTATTTCCCAAGATATAGGTATGTTCTAAAAATTGTATCTAAGTGACAATTAACGTCAGCTTGATTGGATTTCAATAATATATAAACAAAATAAATGAATGCCTGCCTCATAAAATCCGCGTGTGCCTGAAGAAGAAGATTCAGCGGCGGGGCAGTGCGGGGAGTACGTCTTATTTTGATTGTATATGCTTGAATTCAATCTGATATTTTTTAATAAATCCAACCAAGAGAGATTGTTATGAATAAGATTTTCAAAGTTGTATGGAACCGTACCATCGGCTCTTTCGTCGTTACTTCCGAATTGGCGAAGGGACGTGTCAAATCAAGCAGCGAAGGTGCTGAAGGAGATGTGCGCGCCTCAGAGGAAGGTCGTCTGAAAACCTTATTCAGGCTGACCGCGTTGAGTGCGGCATTATTGGGATTTTCCGAAGGGGCTTGGGCGGTGATTGCGTCTCCTGCTGCAGTTGCAAATGGCTCGGGTGGTGAAACTGCGGTCAATGGTGCTCATGCTAATGGTACAGGCGCTGTTGCAGT
>NZ_AJMT01000061.1:0-1187 GCF_000260655.1 Neisseria sicca VK64 | reverse complement strand
ATTTGAAGAACTTCAAATAAAAAGCTTACTGACTGATTCAGTCATCACCAAATATATTGATTAAGGCTTTACCGATTTGTACAGTTTAAGTTTGGCGGCCATAGCGAGTTGGTCCCACGCCTTCCCATCCCGAACAGGACCGTGAAACGACTCAGCGCCGATGATAGTGTGGTTCTTCCATGCGAAAGTAGGTCACTGCCAAACACCTATTCTAAGCCCCCGACAGATGTCGGGGGCTTTTACTTTTACCTCATATTTTATTCATACCTTTACTTGAAACTCGTCAGTGCCGTTCCTTGCCTTCTTGCTATGGCTGACTTGCTTACGAGTGGAGATGGGCGGGTGCGACGATGGCGCAGCGGGTAAATGTGACGGATAGGGAGGGTGCGGGTAGAATAGGGATGTTGCAGAATCAATACATAAAGAGATAGTAAACTAAGAAATCTTCAGGTATCGTTTGAACGGAAACGGTAAGACGGATATGATAGCCAACTATTTTACGGTGCCGTACACACAGGCATCATCCGCATTCACAAACTATGGAGTATCTTCTTATGAAAAAATTCCTCTTTGCCGCCCTCTCCCTGCTGACCGCTTCGCTGTCGCTGGCCGCCGTCAACATCAATACCGCCTCCCCGTCCGAGTTGGAAGCCCTGCCCGGTATCGGCCCTGCCAAAGCCAAAGCCATCGTGGACTACCGTCAACAACATGGTGCCTTCAAATCGGTCGAGGAGTTGAAAAACGTCAAAGGTATCGGTGAGGGCATCTTCTCCAAACTGAAGGCGGAAGCAACCGTCGCCCCGGCCGCTCAAAACAAAACCGCCACCCCCGCCGCTAAAAAATAAACCCTAGTGCGTTCTCCCGAATAGGGAAGGTGCGCAGATGCAAACCCGGTGATGAAAAGGCCGTCCGAATCCAGTCCGGAGTCGGACGGCCTTCGTGTCGGGCGGGTAAGGCTGCCATGTCTGTCCCGCTTCATTCGGCCGTCAGATCAGGATGCATAGAGAAACCTATGTGGAAGGGTCGTCTGAAAAGGTGGCGGGCTGCAATACTGCCTTAGTGAGATCTTTGCAAAATTCCCCAAAATCCCCTAAATTCCCATCAAGACATTTAGGGGATTTCCCATGAGCACCTTCTTTCAGCAAACCGCACAAGCCATGATCGCCAAACACATCGACCGCTTCCCA
>NZ_AJMT01000060.1:0-20807 GCF_000260655.1 Neisseria sicca VK64 | reverse complement strand
TGTGCTGTACCGTACGGCGGGGTATAGGGAATTGCTTGCGGAGCATTCCATGGTTCAAAGCATGTCGCGTAAGGCGAACTGTTGGGACAATGCGCCGATGGAAAGCTTCTTTGCGGTGTTGAAGACGGAGTGTTTCTATAATGCAGGTGAATTGACGGTAGATGAATTGATGAAGCAGATAGATGACTATATGGATTACTACAACCGGGAGCGTTGCAGTTTGAAATTGAAAAAGCTGAGTCCTGTCGCATACAGAACCCAGCTTGCACAGAGCGCCTGAATAGGCTTTTATGAGTGTCCAAGATTTGGGGGCCAGTTCAAACTGTATTTTGGTTTTCAGACGACCTTTCTTTTGATTTTTGATTTCCTTCCATTTACATCTATATTTGAAAACTATCGATGTGATTAAATAATTATATAAATCTAATCAATTTCTTGGCCGTTTATAACTATTGGTTTTATCAAAATAATTATCAGGTCTTTCAACTTTGGGATTTGTTTCCCTACTATGCCCTCCATCTTTTGACAAATCGCAAATAAAAAGGAAACCAATATGGCACGCTTAACCGTACACACCGTCGAAACCGCTCCCGAAGCAGCAAAACCCCGCGTCGAAGCCGCGCTGAAAAACAACGGCTTCATCCCCAACCTCATCGGCGTGCTGGCAAACGCGCCCGAAGCGTTGGCGTTTTATCAAGAAGTCGGCAAACTGAACGCCGCCAACAGCCTGACTCCCGGTGAAGTCGAAGTCATCCAAATCATCGCTGCCCGCACCAACGAATGCGGTTTCTGCGTGGCAGGCCACACCAAGCTGGCAACCTTGAAAAAACTCCTGTCCGAGCAATCCATCAAAGCCGCGCGTGCGTTGGCGGCGGGCGAATTTGACGATGCCAAACTGGGCGCGCTCGCTGCGTTCACCCAAGCCGTGATGGCGAAAAAAGGCGCGGTATCCGATGCCGAACTCAAAGCCTTCTTCGACGCCGGCTACAACCAGCAGCAGGCTGTCGAAGTCGTGATGGGCGTTGCCTTGGCGACTTTGTGCAACTACGTCAACAACGTCGCGCAAACAGAAATCAACCCTGAATTGCAGGCGTTCGCCTGATTCTGACCCAAGGTCGTCTGAAAAGCGGCGGCAAAACTATTTGCCCGTTTTCAGACGACCTTTTTCAAAAATGCCGTCCCTGTAACGGACTGCTTCCCCTTTCCAACGGAACGCCCCTCCCCGCGCCGTCCGCACACATTTTCAAGGATAAGACCATGAACCGTGAAACCTTATTGTCTCAAGTTGCCGAACTCGTCAAAGCCAAACTCAAACCCTTAGTGGACGAAATCGACCGCAATGGCTTGTATCCCGAAGATTTTATGCGCGAACTCGGCGCCATCGGCGGATTCGGCGCAGTCGGTACGGAAGCGGAAGGCGGCAACGGCTTGGGTTTGGCGACGCAAATCGCCGTCTTGCGCGAAGTCGGCAAAGAATGCGGCGCGACCTCGTTCAGCGCATGGTGTCAGGCGGCTTGCGCGTGGTATCTGCACCAAACGCCCAACCAAGCCGTCAAAGACAAATACCTCGCCGACATCCTGCAAGGCAAAGTCTTGGCGGGTACGGGCATGTCCAATACCGTCAAACACCTCGCCGGCATTGAAAAACACAACCTTCAAGCCGAGCGCGTGGACGGCGGCTACAAAGTCAACGGCGCGCTGCCGTGGGTATCCAACATCGGCGAAGACCACATCTGGGCGAATACCGCCCAAATCGGCGACGGCTACGTCATGTTCATCACCGGCGGACAATGGGAAGGCGTAACCCTGCAAGCCTGCCCCGAATTCTGCGCCCTCGAAGGCACGCGCACGTTCAGCCTGAATTTCAAAGACGTATTCATCCCTGACGAAGACGTGATTGCCGCGCCCGAACAGTTCTCCGACTACATCGCCTCCATCAAGTCCGGCTTCATCCTGCTGCAAATCGGTATCGGCGCGGGCGTGATCGATGGCAGCCTCGGCATCATCCGCATCGCCAACGTCGTCAACGCCGAGGTCAACAGCTATCTCGACGACAGCTACGACAGCCTCAAAGCCGCCTTGGACGAGGCATGGCAAACCACCGAACGACTGGCAGACTTGGCTTGGAACAACACGCCCGACAACCTCGCCACGCTGAAACTGCGCGCCGCCGCCGCCGAGCTGACGCTTGCCGCCGCCCAATCCGCCGCCTTACACGCCGGCGCCAAAGGCTACCTCATGCGCAGCCCCGCCCAACGCCGCGTCCGCGAAGCCATGTTCGTCGCCATCGTTACCCCCGCGTTGAAACACTTGCGCAAAGAAATCGCGGCGCTGGAAGCGGCATAAGGGTTGAAACAGACCAACAAGGGGTCGTCTGAAAACCTTTTGCCGACCGTTTTCAGACGACCTTAACCATTAGAAGGAACACACCATGGCACAATACATGTGCGGCCCCTGCGGCTGGATTTACGACGAAGACCTCGGCGATCCCGAACACGGTATCGCCCCCGGCACCAAATTCGATGACATCCCCGACGATTGGAAATGCCCGGAATGCGGTGTCGGTAAAGAAGACTTTTACCTGCTGGACTTCGTGATATAGCTTTGGACACACTAAAAAGGTCGTCTGAAAACGTTGGATCAAACGGTTTCAGACGACCTTTTTGATTTTGTGATAACGCGGCTGCGATTAATCGTTTTCATCCCGCCAGCGTTTGAACACCAACGAAGTATTCACGCCACCGAAAGCGAAATTGTTGCTGACCACATAATCCGTTTCGATTTCGCGGCCGCCGCTCAAAATATAGTCCACCTTGCCGCAGCGCGGGTCGATGTCGTTCAGATTGACGGTCGGAGCAAACCAGCCGCTGTTCATCATTTCAATAGTGAACCACGCTTCCAGCGCACCGCACGCGCCGAGCGTATGGCCGAGATAGCTTTTTTGCGAACTCATGGGAATGAATCCGAACACGGCTTCGGTCGCCAGCGTTTCGGCGATGTCGCCTTTTTCGGTCGCCGTACCGTGGCCGCTGACGTAGCCGACTTTGTCGGGCGTAATGCCTGCGTCTTGCAGCGCGAGTTCCATACATTTCTGCATGGTTTCTTTTTGCGGCTGGGTAACGTGGCTGCCGTCGCTGTTGGCACCGTAGCCGACGAGTTCGGCATAGATTTTCGCACCGCGCCGTTTGGCGTGTTCCAATTCTTCCAACACAAAAATCCCTGCGCCTTCGCCGATGACCAAGCCGTCGCGGCCGTTGTCGTAAGGACGCGGGGTCAGTTCGGGTTCGCCGTTGCGGCGGCTGGCGGCGTAAAGCGAGTCGAAAACATAAACTTCGGACGGACAAAATTCTTCGCCGCCGCCCGCCAGCATCATGTCTATCATGCCGTATTTGATGGCTTCGTAGGCATAGCCTATGCCTTGGCTGCCGGACGAACACGCGCTTGATGTCGGGATGATGCGCCCTTTCAATCCGAAAAAGATGCCGATATTGGCGGCGGTCGTATGCGGCATCATGCGCACATAAGTATTGGCATTGAAATTGCGCGATGTACCCGTAGTCAGCAGTTCGCCCATGTCGCCGATGTCTTTGGTGCTGCCGACAGACGAACCGCACGCCACGCCCATACGTCCGTCGGTAATGCTTTCGTCTCCAAGCAAACCAGCGTCCGTCAGGGCCTGTTCCGCTGCATCGACACACAGGTGCGACACGCGCCCCATGCTTCTGAGCTGCTTGCGCGTCCAATGTTCGGGCGGAGTGTAGCCTTCAATCGGCGCACCCAGCTGCGCTTCCAATTCGGGGAAACGTTCGCGCCAATCCATGTATTTGACGGCATTTTTTTCAGCTTTAAACGCCGCCTGTATGCTTTGCCAATCGCGGCCGAAGGCGGTAATGCCGCCTATGCCCGTTACTACGACTCTTCTGGTATTCAACACAAACCTCCGTTCACCGCAATCACTTGGCGCGTGATGTACGCCGCTTTTTCATCCATCAGGAAGCGCACCGCATGCGCCACTTCTTCGGGCAGCCCCATACGCGCGGTGGGGACGGCTTTCAAAATTTCTTCGACGGGTACATTTTCATCGACAATCTCTGTATCGATTAAACCCGGTGCCACACAGTTGACGGTGATTTTGCGTTTCGCCAGCTCGACCGCCAAGGCTTTCGCCGCGCCGATCAAGCCCGCCTTGGACGCGCTGTAATTGACCTGCCCGCGGTTGCCCGTCAAGCCGGACACCGACGCCATACACACAATCCGTCCGGCTTTGCGGCGGCGTATCATCGGCATGGTCAACGGGTGCAACACATTATAAAAACCGTCCAAATTGGTTCGCAGGACCAAATCCCAATCGTCGTCTGAAAACGCGGGGAAGGCATTGTCGCGCGTCAATCCGGCGTTCAACACCACGCCGTAATACGCGCCGTTTGCTTCGATGTCGGCAGTCAAAATATCGCGGCAGGCTGCGCGGTCGGACACGTCAAACTGCAACACCCTCGCCTGTCTGCCCAAAGCGCGGATTTCTTCCGCTACGGCTTCGGCTTCATCGCGGCGGCTGCGGCAATGGACGACTATATCAAAGCCGTCCTCAGCCAAACCGAGTGCGACGGCTTTGCCTATGCCCCGGTTGGAGCCGGTAATCAAGATGGTTTCGCTCATAATGTTTCCTATTGGTTGGCGCGGTCTGCTTATTGGTCATCATCTGGACAGAGAAGGCTGTTTTCAGACGACCTTTCCGTCTTTCGGACTGTACACGTTCAACGAGGCTTTTGCCACCAGTCCGTCCGCAGGCAGCTTGGCGCGGGCATCTTCAGGCGCATCTGTCCAATGCAGTTCGCAATCGAATACGCCCATGCCGCCCGGGTCCTGTATCGACAGATTGGCGACCACCTTCATCTGCGTTCCGACGGGCAGGCTATCGGCAAACAATTCCAGCTTGCGCGTTCCCAATAAAAAGCCAAGCCGCACCGGCTCACCCGCTTCCAAAGCCTGTATACCTGCAAACGCGCCTATGCCCTGCGCCATGATTTCCATCAGCGATGTCACCGGCAATGCCCCGTCAACCAACAAAATGTGTTTTTCCCCCACAGCGGCTTGGGCGCAAACGTGTTTCGGACTGTATTCCGTCACACAATCGAGCAACACCATATGGCCGCTGTGTGGCAATAAAGAAGCAACATCGTGAATGGGGCAAATTAAATTTACAGTCATAAAGGTCGTCTGAAAACAGAATACGTTAGAATAGCGCGATTATATCAGACCCTAGAATGTGTTAAGCTATTTCGTTAAAATACATCACAATGTAAACTTTTGAAAACCATCATGTCATCCAACATTTGCCGTTTTTCTTTCAATATCGCCGCTTGGCACGCCTCAAGCAGTAAAATCGCCACGCCCGAACAATGGCGGCAATGGGCATCAGGCGCATTAGACGCCGACGGGCTGCCCGACCACAAACCCGCGCTTGCCTTCCTGCCCGCCCTGCAGCGCCGCCGTTTGGGCAAAGCCGCGCGCCTGATTTGCGACGCCTCGTGGGAATTGGCGGAACAATACCCCGGCAGCCCGTTGGTTTACGCCTCGCATGACGGAGAAATCAACCGCAGTTTCGAATTATGGCTGGGACTGTTGCAAACCGACAGCGTTTCACCGACCTCCTTCGGACTGTCCGTCCACAACGCTCCCGCCGGACAATGGTCCATGCTGCGCGGCGACATGAGCGAACACACCGCCCTCGCCGCCGGCAGCGACAATTTCGAAACCACTTTGGCAGAAGCCTATGCCCTGCTGCAAGACGGCGCACCATCCGTATTGGTCTTAATCGCCGACGACCCTTTGTCCGACGACTACCCCGTCCACGCCACACGCGCCCCGTTTGCCTACGCCCTGTCGCTTGTATTGACGCAGGGAGACGGCTACACACTCAGCCTCGATGTTGACGACACGTCGTCTGAAAACCCGTCCGACCTGCTGTCAGCCGATTACTGGGGCGCGCTCGACTGGATCCGTTTTTTACTTTCAGACGACCTTTCGGCAGAATGGCAACATGAAAAACGCCGATGGACATGGTGCAAAAAACCATGAAAACCCTAGACTACTGCCGCCGTTTCTTTGCCACCCTGTTCGGCTTCATCCTCTTCGGCGTTGCAGGCGTATTGTTCAAAATCGCGCTTTTGCCCTACACGTTCAAATCCACCAAAGGCGACATCAAACGCCAGCTTGAAGCGCGGCGCATGATAGGGAAAGTCTGGCGCTTTTTCGTCGGCTATCTGCAATGGTCGGGCGTATTGAGCGTCCGTTTCAACGGCTTGGAAAAACTCGGCAGGCCGGGGCAGCTCGTCCTTGCCAACCATCCCTCGCTGCTGGATGTCGTCTTGATGGTCAGCCACTTCCCCGACCCGAACGTACTGGTCAAAAAAGACCTGTTGAACAACCCCAGCATGAAAAGCCAGATCATCGCTTCCGGCTACATCCCCAACGACGAAAGCATGGAAATGTTGGAAGAAATCGACGTCGTGTTCAAAAGCGGACAAAGTATGCTGATTTTCCCCGAAGGCACGCGCACAGGCTGGGACGGACAGGTTAAAATGCACCGTGGCGCGGTATCGCTCGGTTTGCGCAGCGCATCGGTCATCACCCCCGTGTGCATCAAAATGACGCCGCCCAATTTCAAAAAAGGCCAGCCTTGGTACAAAATACCGCCGCACAAAATCCATTATGAAATCACCGTCGGCGACGACATCCTGCCCGAAGAATGGCTGGCGGAAAAACCCCTACCCATCGCCGCAAGGCGTTTAAACGAATACCTTCAAGACTATTTCACAAGGAAAACCACATGAATAACTTAGAAAACCAAATCAAAGAATTAATCATCGACAGCTTGGGGCTGGAAGACATCACCGCCGCCGACATCGGCAGCGAAGACCCGCTCTTCAGCGACGAAGGCTTGGGTCTGGATTCAGTCGACGCGCTGGAACTCGGTTTGGCAGTGCAAAAAACCTTCGGCTTCCAGCTCGACGGTGAAAACGACAACCTGCGCGAAAACTTCGCCAACGTCAAAACACTGGCAGAATTCGTCAAAAGCCGTCAGGCATAAAGGAGAAGCGATATGACCGAACAAGAAGTACGCACCCTTCTGACCGATGCACTGGTCAACCTGTTTGAAATCGAACCCGAGCGCATCAAACCCGAGACCAACCTCTACGAAGATTTGGAAATCGACAGCATCGACGCCATCGACCTCATCGACCACATCAAACGCGAAACCGGCCGCAAACTGCAAGCCGAAGACTTCCGCAACGTGCGCACCGTAGAAGACGTGGTTCAGGCGGTTTTGAAAGTACAGGCGCAAGATTCCTGATTCTGATTCAAACCGGCATATTTTCAGACGGCCTTGTCAATCGGCAAGGTCGTCTGAATATCAATAACACCCATGAAAATATTAGGAAAACTCCTGCTGACCCTCGCCAGCCTTGCCTATCCGCTCCTATGGTATTACGGCAGGGAAAACGGCGTGTTTTTCTGGCTTGCCGCCGCCATGTGCATCCTGTGGCTGATACGCGCCGCCATGCCGCAAACCACAGCCCAACGCATTACGGCGATTATCCTTGCCGCCTTTTTTGCCGCGGTACTGATTTTCAGACGACCCGACTCGATGTATTGGTATCCCGTCGCCGTCAACGCGCTGATGCTTGCCGTTTTTGGCGGCAGCCTGTTTGCCAAACAAACCGTCATCGAACGCCTCGCCCGACTGCAACACCCCGACCTTCCCCCCGAAGGCGTGCGCCACACCCGCCGCGTTACGCAAATCTGGTGCGGCTTCTTCATCCTCAACGGCGCAACCGCCGCCATTCTGGCAGGCTTGCAATATTACGACTGGTGGGCGGCTTATACCGGCATCGTGTCGTATGTGTTAATGGGGCTTTTATTTGCCGGAGAGTGGGTGTATCGGAAAGCCGTATTGAAGGTGTAGGTCGTCTGAAAAATCTTGTCGCGCTACCATCCATGATTTTAATATTTCAAGTAGTGCATTACATAAAAAATTTTAATTTCAAAGGATTATTCGAAAATGGGCACTCCAACTAATATTATTTTATTCAACTACCAAGTTATTATTGGAGAAAAAAACTTATCTAAATCTCTTTTGATTCCAATGATTGAAAAAGGATTTCAAAGAAGCCCATCTGAAACCGAGATGCAAAAAATATCGGCAACTATAGACAAAGAGAATGAACGCTTTATCCGGCTTATATTTAGTACAGGAAGTGTATATCCCCTACCTCCTAATGTAATTAGTATAGAAAATGGAAAAACCTCTAGAAACCGCCGAAAAAATACAGAAATTGAACCTAAATTTTCCTATGGGATTATGGATACAAAAACCGGAGAAGTCTGGCTTCAATACAACAAAAATAGTATCTTTAAAGAAGCTCTAACTCATTTCTATTCAAATGAACATATAGAAATAAAGCAAATATTAGATGAAAAACAATTCCAAGAATCTATAAATGAAATTAGAGAAATTAAATTAAGTGTATTACCTGACACCCTTCCTTATCTAGGTTCGCTGACAGAAAGCCTGCAACAAGATATTTATCAGTATGGAGCATCTAGTGCTGAAATTATATTTAGATACAAAGAAAAACTTACAGTAAAAAACGTTAAGAGAACTGTAAAAAAACTTATTACAAATAAGTTTGAGTTTAAGAAATTAGTTATTGCTGGTAGAAACACTGATAATTTAGAGATGGTTTTTAATACCAATACAGTATCTAGCAAGATTAGAGTGGTCTGCTCTACTGATGAAAATGGACTTCCACAAGAAGACGAGCTATTTAAACAAGCTGTTTTAAAGATACTGGAAATTTCACCATGAGTAAAAATATTATAAAGTGGTTGATATATTCGATCTGCACTTACTTATTATATCTTGGCATCAGTAAATATGACTTAGGATACTCTGGAAAACTTTCAGATTTATTATCTTTTCTTTCAATCGCAATAGGATTTTGTATTACTTCATTATCATTAATAGCAACAACTAAATTTTCTAAAAATTTGTATTCTAGGCAAAGCAAAAATAGCAATGACAAAACTTTATTGCATGAATTAGTACAGATCTTTCAATCAGCAAATAGCTTTTTTTTAACAACAATATGTCTAATTATTTGCTATCTATTCATAGAAAACATTTTTGAATTTAAGAAAAATTTAATATGTACGACATACACTGAAGAACAGCATATTGAAATCAAAAATATATTTCAATCTTGCATTACCTCCTTTATTTTTATTAGCCTATATAAATTCCAAAAACTTATACAAATCCTTGGTAAATATGTAATACAAGCCGCTAAAGAACAGTGACAAGCTATCGAATCAAAATTATGCGCCTAACCCAAATCCTATCCCCCAATCTACCCCAACATGACCTTATCGCCGCTCATCCGAATTGGACTCGCGCTGATTTCAACCGTGCGGTTTTCCTGCTGTCAGGTCGTCTGAAAACGGCAAACGTGCAAACTGCCGCGTTGTGGTTTGACGATGCCGCGCTGTTTGCCTGCGCCGTGCTGGCGGTGTGGCATTCGGGCGGGCGAGTGTTGCTGCTGCCGAATCTGGCGCGGGACAATTTGGACTGGGGGCGGACGGCGGATGTGTTTTTGACGGATTCCGAAGATTTGCAAAGCAAGTTGGGCAGTCAAACCGAACAACGCGATGAATCCGGACAACCGTTGGATGTGCAAGCCAGCCCACCCGTGTGGCACCTGCCCGATTTGCTTGCACACGCATCGACCGAAAACCCGACGCCTGCCCCTGAAAACCATCTGATTCCCGACCATGCCGAGGCGTGGCTGAAAACGTCGGGTTCCAGCGGCGAGGCGCAGGTGATTGTGAAAACCGCCGCGCAGATGCAGGCGGAAGCCTTGATGTTGGCGGACGCGCTGCCGTTCGGGCGCGGCGGGGAAACGGTTATCGGCAGCGTCATTCCGCAACACCTTTACGGCTTCACTTTCCGTTTCGCGCTTGCACTGACAATGGGCTGGCCTATGGAGCGGCGGCAGGCGGTTTATCCGGAAAACCTGCTCGCAAGCACGGCGGCGCATGAAAAAGTGGTGTGGATTGCCAGTCCGGCGGTACTCAACCGATTGGGTGAAAACCGCAACTGGCAGAGCATCGGCCATAAAATCGCGGGCATCGTGTCGGCGGGCGGCGCGCTGCCCGAAGCCACGGCGGATTTGCTGCAACAGGCTGCCGTCCGCCCGTTTGAAGTGTACGGCAGCACCGAAACTGGCGTGATTGCGTCGCGTCGGGAAAGCCGCGAATGGCGGCCGTTTGCCGGTGTGGAAATCGGGCAGAACGAAGAAGGCGCATTGTGGGCATCTTCGCCGTGGTCGCCCGAACGCCGCCAGACCGCCGATTTAATCGAGCCGCAACACGACGGTTTCCTGCTGCTCGGCCGCCAAGACCGCATCATCAAATTCGAGGACAAACGCGTGTCGCTGACCCAAATCGAACACGAACTTTTACGGCATCCGTGGATTGCCGACGCCCATTGCGGCCGCCATCCGCAACATCAGCGCATCGCCATATGGGCGGCGTTGAACGCGGACGGTATCGCCGCCCTGCGCGACCAAGGCCGAGCCGCCGTCGCCGACGCGCTCAAACGCCACCTTGCCGCCACGCAGGACACCATCGCCCTGCCCCGTTACTGGCGTTTCGCCGACAGCCTGCCGCGCAATGCCCAGGCCAAAATCGCCGCCGCCGATTTTCAGACGACCTTTACCGTCGCCCAGACATCGCCCGTTTGGTCAAAAACATCATCTGAAAAAGAAACTGCCGCCGAAACCTTCATCGGCCGCGTACCGCTCGATTTGGTCTATTTCGGCGGCCATTTCGCCACCTTCCCGCTCGTACCCGGCGTAGTCGAGCTGCAATGGGTGCGCGATCTGGCGGCGCGTCATCCGTGGGGCAGGCAGCGCGTCGTCCGCGTGGAAAACCTGAAATACCAGCAGTTCGTCCGTCCGCATGACGAAGTGTCGGTGGAACTGAAATACGATGAAGCCAAAAACAAATTGAGTTTTAAAGTCAGCAACGGAGACAATCCCTGTGCATCAGGGCGGATTGTGTTCGAGGTCGTCTGAAAATGCTTTTAGGTTCCGCCCTCTCCTGCGGGAAGAGGAAAACCTGCAAATCGGGGACAATCCCGCTCAAACCTAATAACAACCCATAATCAAATGAAAAGATAAAAAATATGCAACTTTTTCCAGCACTAGCACAACGTTATTCCGAAGAACACCAGTCCGCAGGCGAAGCGCAGCGTTTGGCGCAGGAAATCGCCTTTGCGCCGATTGTGTTCCAAGTATCCCGCCTGATGGTGAAATTCGACATTTTGGATTTGTTGAACGACCATTCAGACGGCCTTACTCAAGCCGAAATCGCCGAGAAAGCGCAAATCAGCGGTTACGCCGCGCAAGTGCTGCTTGAAGCCTCGCTCTCCATCGGCACGGTGCATACCCGCGACAACCGCTATTTCATCAGCAAAGCGGGCTGGTTCTTACTGAAAGACAAAATGGCGCGCGTGAACATGGATTTCACGCAGGAAATCTGTTACCAAGGCATGTTTGACTTGGAAAAAACCCTGCAAACGGGCAAACCCGAAGGACTGAAAGTTTTCGGCAGCTGGCCGACGATTTACGAAGGCCTGTCCTCGCTGCCGAGCGTCGCGCAGGAAAAATGGTTCGCCTTCGACCACTATTATTCCGACAATTCCTTTGCCGAAGCGCTGAAAACCGTGTTCGCCAAACCGGTTAAAAAACTGCTCGACGTCGGCGGCAACACCGGCCGCTGGGCGGAACAATGTGTCGGCTACAACGCCGAAGTCGAAGTCACCATCATGGATTTGCCGCAACAAATCGCCCTGATGCGCGAAGCGACCAAAGGCAAAACCGGCGCGGAACGCATCCATGCCCACCCCGCCAACCTGCTCGACCCCGAAGTCCCCTTCCCGACCGGCTTCGACGCGATTTGGATGAGCCAGTTTTTAGACTGTTTCACCGAAGAACAAGCCACCGGCATCCTGCGCCGCGCCGCCGCTTCCATGAGCGGGCACACCAGCCTCTACATCATGGAACCCTGCTGGGACAGGCAGCAATACGAAACCGCCGCCTACTGCCTGACCATGACCAGCCTGTATTTCACCGCCATGGCCAACGGCAACAGCAAAATCTTCCATTCCGAAGACCTGATACGCTGCGTTGAAAACGCCGGATTGAAAGTGGTGGAAATTTCAGACGGCATCGGACGCGGACACAGCATCTTGTGTTGCGAGAAGGTCGTCTGAAAAACGGTATCCCCATGAAAACCCTAGTGTTAATCCCCCACTACAACCATCCGACAACCATCGCCCGCGTCGTACAGACCATGCACGGCTTCGGTTTGGACGTATTGATTGTGGACGACGGTTCGCGCGAAGAATGCAAACCCGTATTGCAGGCATTGGTTTCAGACGGCATCCACGTCCTTTACCGCCCCATCAACGGCGGCAAAGGCGCGGCGGTCAAAACCGGTTTGAAATACGCCGAAGAAAACGGCTACAGCCATGTTTTACAGGTCGATGCCGACGGACAGCACCATCTGGACGACACGCCCAAACTCTTGGCGGCGGCGGAACAAAACCCCGAAGCCGTCGTCTGCGGCTGGCCTCAATACGGCGGCGACGCACCCAAAGCGCGGCTGTACGGGCGCAAGATTACCGACTTCTGGAACATGCTGCACACTTGGTCGTGCGACATCAAAGACGGCATGTGCGGCTTCCGCCTGTACCCGCTCGCCCCCGCGCTTTCGGTCGTCCGCGAAGAAACCGTGGGCGACCGCATGGATTTCGACACGGAAATCCTCATCCGCCTATACTGGCGCGGCGTCAAGCCGGTTTGGATTAAAACGCCCGTGCAATACGCCGCTGACGGCGTGTCTCACTTCAACGCCTTCGCCGACAACGTGCGCATCAGCAAAATGCACACGCGGCTGTTTTTAGGGATGTTGCGGCGGCGTTTGGGCGCTTTATTCGGAAAGGCCGTCTGAAAACATGACCGACAACACGCAAAACCACTGGGCGGCACAGCCCGAACGCGGCAGCCGCCTGTTTCTCGCCCTGACCACGCTGATGGTGCGCTATCTGCCTGCCTTCCTGATGAGGCCGTGCATCTGGTTTGTGGTGCTGTATTTCTACGCCACCGCGCCCAAACCGCGCCGCCATATCCTGCGGTATCAAACCCGTCTTCAGACGGCCTTTCCCGATACCGTTTTGCCGAAACACAGCGTATTCAAACAATTTATCGCGTTCGGCGAGGCAATATGCGACCGTTTTGCCGTGTGGCAGCGCAAAATCCGTTATGAAGATTTGGTACTGGAAGACCCGGACGGCGTTTATGCGCAAGTGAGCAATTCGGTACGCGGGCAGATTTTCGCCTGCTCCCACTTGGGCAACACCGAAGTCTGCCGCGCGCTGGTGTCGCACCATAAAGGCTTCAGGCTCAATGTGTTGGTACACAGCAAACACGCGCAGGCGTTCAACGAAGCCTTGCAAAAAGCGGGCGCGGAACACATCCGCCTGATTCAGGTTACGGATTTGGATTCCACCCTGATGATGGAACTGAACCGCCGCATCGAAGACGGCGAATGGATCGCCATTGCCGCCGACCGCGTACCCGTTCGCGGCGAGAAAACCGCCGACATCAACTTTCTAGGCCATACCGCCCCCATGCCGCAAGGCGCATGGCTCTTGGCCGCGCTCTTGAAAACTCAGGTGAACACGCTGTTTTGCGTCAAGCAAAACGGCCGCTACCATTTGAAACTGCGCCGCTTCACTGACACTTCCGACTGGAAACGCGGCAACCGCGAAGCCGCCGTTACCGCCGCCATGCAGAGCTTCGCCGATATTTTGGCGCAAGAATGCGCGCAAAATCCGCTGCAATGGTTTAATTTTTATGATTTTTGGAACGAAGAAAAAGAATAGGTCGTCTGAATCCTGAACCGCCCCTAAATCTCAGGCATTCAATAAGGGCCTATTCAGGCGCTCCGTGTAGGCCGGGTTCTGTAAACAACGCGGTTATTCTCTACACAGCTCAAATTCAGACGACCTTTGTATTTGAACAAGCGGTTTACGCTTTACCCGTGCTGCCGAAACCGCCTTCGCCGCGTTCGCTGGCGGCAAATTCGTCCACGACTTTAAACGAGGCTTGTACCACCGGCACAATCACCATTTGCGCGATGCGTTCCATCGGCTCGATGGTGAACGCTTCTTTGCCCCTGTTCCACACGGAGACTTTGAGTTCGCCCTGATAATCCGAGTCGATCAGTCCGACCAAGTTGCCCAAGACGATGCCGTGTTTGTGTCCCAGACCGGAACGCGGCAGCAAAACGGCGGCGTAGTCGGGATTGGCAAGGTGCACCGCCAGACCGGTCGGAACAAGGTAGGTGTCGCCCGGTTGCAGGGTAACGGCTTCGTCCAAACAGGCGCGCAGGTCGAGTCCGGCGGAACCGGGCGTGGCGTAGGCGGGCAGTTTGTCCGCCATTTTCGGATTGAGGATTTTCAGTTCGACTTCGGTTTGCATGATTTTTTCCGTTTCATTTGATTTGACGCGGATTATACACATATTCCCCTTCCCTATCGTTGGAGTCGTCTGAAAAAACGGGGTATGATTCATTCAAATAAACGTGAGTATCGGAGGACATCATGGATTTGCACAATATCCGCGAAGATTACAGCAAGCGCGAACTGTCGGAATCGGAATGCCATGCCGACCCGATTGTCCAGTTCGAGCAATGGCTGAACGAGGCGATTCATTCGCAAGTCAACGAGCCGACCGCTGTCAACGTCGCCTCGGTGGGCGAAGACGGCAGGCCGAACAGCCGCATGGTGCTGCTGAAAGAAGTCAATCCGCAGGGATTTGTGTTTTTCAGCAACTACTTAAGCCGCAAAGGCCGTTCGTTTGACGCGCATCCGTTTGCCGCCATGACGTTTTTCTGGCCAGAACTGGAGCGGCAGGTGCGCGTTGAAGGGTGCATCGAAAAACTGGATGCCGCCGCTTCGGACGAATATTTCGACAGCCGCCCCTACACCAGCCGCATCGGCGCATGGGCAAGCGCGCAAAGCGAAGTGTTGTCGAGCAAGGCGCTGTTGGTTGCCAAAGCGGCGGCAGTGGGCGCGAAACACCCGCTGCACGTCCCGCGCCCGCCGCATTGGGGCGGCTATCTCGTCATCCCCGACCGCATCGAATTCTGGCAGGGCCGCCCCAGCCGCCTGCACGACCGCATCCAATACCGCTTGGTTGACGGCAACTGGATACGCGAGCGGCTGTCGCCTTAAACTTTCCACAGCTTCAAGCCGATAGGGTAAAATTCCGACTCCCGCAAAAGGTCGTCTGAAATATAAAAACGTTTTAACAAAACTCGTTTCATTTGTTTTCAGGCGGCCTTTTATCCGTAACTTATCCTGCCGCCACCGCCGCAGAAGAACCGTTTTCCGCAGCGGGTTGAATTTGACTTGCCTAGTCCTGCTTCAAATTCAACCCGCTGCCATCAAACGCGTTAGGAGAACCCCATGTCCAAGCAACCCACCAGCAAACGCCAATGGCGCGACGGCGCAGCCCCGTCTGCCAAGAAAACCGCCAAACCTTTCAAAAGCAAAGCCCGTCCCAAAGACGAAACGCGCAAAACCGCTTCCAAACCTTACGGACAAAAAGTTTCAGACGACCTCAAGCCGCAAAACGCCCCCAAACAGCGCGCCGCCAAAGCCAGAAAACTCGTCGTCCGCAATCCCAACCAAAAAATCATGGAACGCGCGCGCGATTTGAAAGAGCGCCGCAGCGACCTGTCGCGCATGGAACCCGAACGCCTGCAAAAAGTGCTTGCCGCGTCCGGCGTCGGCTCCCGCCGCGAAATGGAAGAATGGATCAACAACGGCTGGGTAACGGTCAACGGCAAAACCGCACAACTGGGCGACAAAGTCACCCCCGACGACCACGTTACCGTCAAAGGCAGCATCATCAAGCTTAAATGGGCGGACCGCCTGCCGCGCATCATCCTGTATTACAAACAAGAAGGCGAAATCGTTTCCCGCGACGACCCGCAAGGCCGCGTCAGCATCTTCGACCGCCTGCCGCAGGCCGCCAGCAGCCGCTGGGTCGCCATCGGACGCTTGGACATCAACACCAGCGGCCTGCTCATCCTGACCACCTCCGGCGAACTCGTCCAACGTTTCGCCCACCCCAGCTTCGAAGTTGAACGCGAATACGCCGTGCGCGTACTGGGCGGGCTGACCACCGAACAAATGCGCAGTCTCACCGAAGAAGGCGTGATGCTCGAAGACGGCTTGGCAAAAGTCGAACGCATCTACGAACAAGGCGGCGAAGGCGCAAACAAATGGTACAACGTTGTAATTAAAGAAGGCCGCAACCGCGAAGTGCGCCGCATATTCGAAAGCCAAGGCCTCACCGTCAGCCGCCTCGTGCGCGTCGGCTTCGGCCCCATCGGCCTGCCCAACCGCCTCAAACGCGGACAGTTCTACGAACTCAACCCCGCCGAAGTCGCCAACATCATCAAATGGGCGGATATGCTGCTGCCGGGCGAACGCCGCCGGAAGAAAAGTTAATGTAAGATAAATCGGGTCTGAGACCTTTACAAAATCGTCTCAGCCCGACAAAATCTTGCCTAAGTCATAAACATAGTGGGTTAAGTTTAGACCAGTACCGCATTGCTCCGCCTTGTCCTGATTTAAACTTAACCCACTATTCACACATTAAAATCCAAATAAAAATTGACCCTGCGCTATCGTTGAATCTGCCAATACACTGCTATCAATACTTTTAACAATCAGCATGTGATATTTCTATGGAGCTTGAATCATGCCCCGTTTTTTTCTAAAAACCGTTTCCATACTCACGTTAGCAGCTTTGGCCGCGTGTTCCGGTCCACTCGAACACTCAAGTTCTTCACCTGAAGGTCTTCAGAGTCCATCCAACGCAGCACTGTCTACTGCCGCCGTTACTGAAGAAAATCTGTCTCTTGCAGAAAACACCGAACGCTACCAAGACCAACCCGACCAACCGGTCAAATCCGTTGCCCAAGAGCCTGTATCCACATTCAGCATAGACGTCGATACCGGAAGCTACGCCAACGTCCGCCGATTCCTGACCAATGGCGAACAGCCGCCCAAAGATGCTGTTCGGATTGAAGAAATCGTCAATTATTTCCCCTACAACTATCCACTGCCTACTGACAACCGTCCATTTGCCGTTCACACTGAAACCATTGATTCACCGTGGCAACCTGAAGCCAAACTCATCAAAATCGGTATCCAAGCACAAGACACCGCGAAGAAAGACCTACCGCCTGCCAACCTCGTTTTCCTTGTGGACGTATCCGGCAGTATGGATGAGGAAAACAAACTGCCGCTGGTTCAAGAAACCCTACGCATCCTGACCCAACAATTACGTCCGCAAGACAAAGTGACCCTGATTACCTATGCGTCAGGCGAGGATCTAGTGCTTCCACCCACCTCAGGTGCAGATAAAGAAACAATCCTGAACGCCATCGACAAACTGCGTGCAGGCGGCGCGACAGACGGCGAATCCGCACTGCAAATGGCTTATGAGCAAGCGCAAAAAGCCTTCGTACCCAACGGCATCAACCGCATCCTACTGGCGACCGATGGCGACTTTAACGTCGGCGTATCCGACACCGAAACCCTCAAATCCATGGTTGCCGAAAAACGCAAAAGCGGCGTTTCGCTCAGTACCCTAGGCTTCGGCATGGGCAACTACAACGAAGACATGATGGAACAAATCGCCGATGCGGGTGACGGCAATTACAGCTACATCGACAACGAAAAAGAAGCGAAAAAAGTCCTGCAACAGCAGCTGACCTCCACACTCGCCACCGTAGCGCAGGATGTCAAAATCCAAGTCGAATTCAACCCCGCCACCGTCAAAGAATACCGCTTGGTCGGCTATACCAACCGCACCCTGCGTAATGAAGACTTCAACAACGACAGAGTAGATGCGGGCGACATCGGCGCAGGCCACAGCGTGACCGCCCTCTATGAAATCATCCCGCAGGGCAAACAAGGCTGGCTTGAAGAATCGCGCTATCAAAAAGCCCCAGCCGCTAAAGGCAGCAAAAACGAATACGCCTTTGTCAAAGTGCGCTACAAACTGCCTGGACAAAAAGACAGCCAACTGATGCAGCAAGCCGTCCCCGTCGGCAGCAAACCGCTTGACCAAGCCGACAAAGACACCCTGCTCGCCCTTGCCGCCGCCTCCTACGCCCAAGCCTTGCGCGGCGGCGAATACAACGGCAAACTAAGCTGGGGCGACATCGAAAACATGGCACAAAAAGTCCAAGGCGATGATCCGTTCGGCCTGAAATCCGAATTTCTCCAACTGGTGCGCACCGCCGCCGGACACGGAGGAACATCAGGTCCTTTAGTTAAAGAGTAAAATCTCAAAAGGTCGTCTGAAAACTTTTCAGACGACCTTTTATACACCCTGCCTCAACCACCATCAGGAGCCGCTTCATGTTCACACTCAAAACCGACAACGACCGTCTGCTGCTCGCCTCAGCCGATTTGCGCGCGGAAATTTATCTCTACGGCGGGCTGCTCAACCGCTACGAAATCCGCCGCCCCGACGGCACGTGGTTCAACATCGTCAAAGCCTACGACACCCCGCAACACGCCCGCGAGAGCCTGACCGAATGGTTCCGCAGCGGCAAGCTCAGCCCGTACGCCTGCCGCCTGCGCCACGGCAAATACAGCTTTGACGGCAAAGCGTATCAGTGCGGCAAATTCAAACTCGCCGAACACGCGGCACACGGTTTGATGTATGACCGCGAGTTCGCCCTCGTCAACAGCCATGCCGACAGCCAATCCGCCGAAGTCGAAATCCGCGCAGATTACGCACAAGACGACAGCGGCTACCCCTTCCCCTTCAGCCTGACCGTCCGCTACTGCCTCAGCGCAGACGGCTTAAGCATCCGCTCTACCGTCCGCAACCAAGGCACAACCGCCATGCCGCTCGCAGACGGCTGGCACCCCTATTTCACACTCGGCGGCAAAACCGACGATTGGTCGATGGAAATCGACAGCAGCAAACGCCTGGGTTTCGATGCCGATTTGGTTCCCGACGGCAGTATGATCGATGATACCCGTTTTCAGACGACCTCAAGCTTGGCAGGCATCGAATTGGACAACAGCTTTGTCTTGGCACGCAGCAAACCCGCCGCCTGTACGCTTTCAGGCAACGGACTGACCCTGAGCATTTACCCCGACGCATCCTATCCCTACCTGCAAATCTTCACCCCATCGACCCGCGACACCATCGCCATCGAAAACCTCAGCGGCGCACCCGACTGTTTTAACAACGGCTTAGGGTTAATCAAGCTGGACGCGGGAGAAGAAGCCGCATTTGAAACGCGCTACCATATCGCAGCCAACCGTCCGTAAGCAGCCCGAACCTTCACCGGCAAAGCAAAGGTCGTCTGAAAACGCCCAATCAGGTTTTCAGACGACCTTTTAACCAACTGATGCACTGGTTTCTTTGACTGAAAAACAAAAAACAGCCAGCGTCAATAAACCTAGCATTTTCAATCAAATATGCTGTATTAAATCATAACCTGACCGAAATAGCGTTGCCATATTTTTTCTTTTACCCCACTAAAAGCGAAGTCATACTGAGCGAACCGGCAATAAGGTTGTCGTTGAAAAACGTAATGGCATCATCCGACTCGCGCAATGCCATAATACAAAGAAAAGGCAGATAATGTTCCGGCGTCGGCACGGAGAGCATCGCCTTTTCGCCCAGCCGTTCGTAATGAATCAAAGTGTCGTCATCCCTCTCAACAATCGCCTGATTGACCGCTTCACGGAACGCAAACGCCCAGTCATAACCCGCGCCGATTTGATTGATATGCGCCCTGCTCATCACGCTCAGATTATGGATAATATTGCCGCTGCCGATAATCAACACGCCCTGTTCGCGCAAGGCGGATAATTTTTTCGCCAAATTGAAATGCCATTCCGCCGACTGCAAACGGTTAAGACTGAGTTGTACCACAGGAATATCAGCATCAGGATACAGAAATTTCAACACCGCCCACGCACCGTGATCAAAACCGCGCGTCGGGTTCAGCTCCACATTTTCCGATTGTAATAACGACCGAACTTGCTCCGCCAATTCGGGCGAACCGGGCGCCGGATACTGCACTTGGCTCAGCTCTTCAGGAAATCCGTAAAAATCGTAAATCATTTCAGGATGTTCACCCGATGTAACTTGCAAACGGCTGCTGTACCAATGCGCCGAAATCATCAAAATCGCTTTGGGTTTGGCAAATTTTTGCGTAATCAGGCTGAGATTTTGGTTGAACGGATTTTCCTTATCCAGCACATTCATCGGACTACCATGCCCGACAAACAATACAGGCATTTTTTTCATCATTGCCTCCTTAAAATATTTGATGAGGCGGATTGTACGGATAAATGATTAAGCAATAAATCTCAATTTACGAACAATATAATTTCCCAATAGGAAATGATGAAATATTTTTTAGCTTTGCTGCAAAGTTAAAAAGAGGTCGTCTGAAAGTTGAGTTTCAGACGACCTCTTGTCCTAAGAGACCGTTTTAATCAATCTCTTTTGCCAATATTCAACCGTGTTTGTCCCATCAAGCTGCGTCTGTGTTTGACTCGGCTTTGCCGTTCTCCTACAAAGTTTTCAGCAATATAGTCAATTAAAAACAAAATAGTACAATACTCAACT
>NZ_AJMT01000059.1:0-13908 GCF_000260655.1 Neisseria sicca VK64 | reverse complement strand
GACAGCAAAGCATTTATAGACGCTTACTGCATGGATGAAAACTTCCTTAACAACTTTAAAAATGTGAAAGAAGAAAAGGTCTATCACCATTTGGGCTATATCCTGACCACAGGTGCCAACTGGGCAAAACCCATCGGTAAATTCACGTTGACCATAGACCGCGAGCCTAATACCGTGATTTCACTTTGTTGGGACAAATCCTTGCGCAAAGTAGGGCCGAACCGCTTCCAAGCAGTCAAAGAAAATTTCCTGCCGAAAAAAGACTTGGACATTATTTTCGTTTACGAAAAACCCTAAGCGGCATACATATAGTGGATTAACTAAATCAGGACAAGGCGAGGCAACGCCGTACCGGTTTAAAGTTAATCCACTATAAAAGGTCGTCTGAAACCTTGTTTTAGGGTTTCAGACGACCTTTTGCTACAATAAGGCTTTTCCGTTTTGCAAGGCATTCCCATGAGCAAATCCGCCGTTTCCCCGATGATGCAGCAGTATCTCGCCATCAAATCGCAGCACGCCGACAAGCTGGTGTTTTACCGTATGGGCGATTTTTACGAGCTGTTTTTGGATGACGCGGTGGAAGCGGCGAAGCTGTTGGACATCACCCTGACCACGCGCGGGCAGATGGACGGCGTGCCGATTAAGATGGCGGGCGTGCCGTTTCACGCGGCGGAGCAGTATCTGGCGCGGCTGGTGAAGATGGGCAAAAGCGTGGCGGTATGCGAGCAGGTGGGCGAAGTCGGCGCGGGCAAAGGGCCGGTGGAGCGCAAAGTCGTGCGCATCGTGACGCCCGGCACGCTGACCGACGCGGCGTTTTTGGAAGACAAGGAAACCAATCGCATCGCGGCGGTGAACGCGGATAAAAAACACATCGCCATCGCTTGGGCATCTTTGCAAAGCGGCGAATTCAAAACCAAGCTGACGACGGCGGACAAACTCGCCGACGAGCTGGCGCGTTTGCAGGCGGCGGAAATCCTGTTGCCCGAAGGCAAAAGCCTGTCTGATGGGTTTCAGACGACCTCTGCCAACATTACGCGCCTGAACTCATGGCAGTTTGCCGCCGATGCGGGTGCGAAATTGTTGACCGAATATTTCGGCTGCCAAGACCTGCACGGCTTCGGTTTGGACGGCAAGGAACACGAAGCCGCCGTCGGCGCGGCGGGCGCGCTGTTGAACTACATCCGCCTGACGCAAAACCTGATGCCGCAACACCTCGACGGCATTTCGCTCGAAACCGACAGCCAATATATCGGCATGGACGCCGCCACGCGCCGCAATCTCGAAATCACGCAAACCCTCTCCGGCAAAAAATCGCCGACCCTGTTTTCCATACTCGACGGCTGCGCCACCCACATGGGCAGCCGCCTCTTGGCACTCTGGCTGCACCACCCCTTACGCAGCCGCGCCCATATCCGCGCCCGCCAAGAAGCCGTTGCCGCGCTGGGTTCGCAATACGAAACCCTGCAAGGCCGTCTGAAAAACATCGCAGACATCGAACGCATCGCCGCCCGCATCGCCGTCGGCAACGCCCGTCCGCGCGACCTCGCCGCCCTGCGCGACAGCCTGTTTGCCCTATCCGAAATCGAATTGTCCGCCGAGGGCAGCAGCCTGTTGGAAACCCTCAAAGCCGTTTTCCCCGAAACCCTGCCCGTCGCCGAAACCCTTAAAGCCGCCGTGATGCCCGAACCCGCCGTCTGGCTCAAAGACGGCGGCGTCATCAACCAAGGCTATTCCACAGAACTCGACGAGTTGCGCCACATCCAAAACCACGGCGACGAATTCCTGCTTGACCTCGAAGCGCGCGAACGCGAACGCACTGGCCTCTCCACCCTCAAAGTCGAGTTCAACCGCGTCCACGGTTTCTACATCGAGCTATCCAAAGTTCAAGCCGAACAAGCCCCCGCCGACTACCAACGCCGCCAGACCCTGAAAAACGCCGAACGCTTCATCACCCCCGAACTCAAAACCTTCGAAGACAAAGTCCTGACCGCGCAAGAGCAGGCATTGGCATTGGAAAAACGCCTGTTTGAAGCCCTCCTCAAAGACATTCAGACGACCCTTCCCCAGCTTCAAAAAGCCGCCAAAGCCGCTGCTGCGCTGGACGTACTCTCCACCTTCGCCGCCACCGCTGCCGAACGCGGCTTCGTCTGCCCCGAGTTCGCCGACTACCCCGTCATCCATATCGAAAACGGCCGCCATCCCGTCGTCGAGCAACAAGTGCGCCACTTCACCGCCAACCACACCCGCCTCGACCACAAACACCGCCTCATGCTCCTGACCGGCCCCAACATGGGCGGCAAATCCACCTACATGCGCCAAGTCGCCCACATCGTCCTCATGGCGCACACCGGCAGCTTCGTCCCCGCCGACGCCGCCCAAATCGGCCCCATCGACCAAATCTTCACCCGCATCGGCGCCTCCGACGACCTCGCCTCCAACCGCTCCACCTTCATGGTCGAAATGAGCGAAACCGCCTACATCCTCCACCACGCCACCGACCAATCCCTCGTCCTCATGGACGAAGTCGGACGTGGCACCTCCACCTTCGACGGCCTCGCCCTCGCGCACGCCATCGCCGAACACCTGCTGCAAAAAAACAAATCCTTCAGCCTCTTCGCCACCCACTATTTCGAGCTGACCAAACTGCCCGAAGCCCACGCAACCGCAGTCAATATGCACCTTTCCGCGCTCGAACAAGGACAAGACATCGTCTTCCTCCACCACATCGAACCCGGTCCCGCCAGCAAAAGCTACGGCATCGCCGTCGCCAAACTCGCCGGCCTGCCCACCCGCGCCCTCAAAGCCGCCCAAAAACATCTGGACGAACTCGAAGCCCAAGCCGCCGCCGTCCGCCCGCAGTTGGACATCTTCAGCACCCTGTCGTCTGAAAACGAATACAGCGGGTTTAGCCAAGACGAAACAGCGGACACTGAAGCCCAAACTGTCGCAAGCCAAGAAAACCACCCCGCCCACCACGCACTCGCCGAAGCCCTAAACCAAATCCGCCCCGACGACCTCACCCCCCGCGAAGCCTTGGACGCACTGTACCGCCTTAAGCAGATTGTTGAAGGCGGGGAGTAAACGCGTTGGTTTATTGAAAAAAGGTCGTCTGAAAAACCTTGTTTCGGGTTTTCAGACGACCTTTCGTTTGCCTGCCGATTAATATAGTGGATTAACAAAAATCAGGACAAGGCGATGAAGCCGCAGACAGTACAGATAGTACGGAACCGATTCACTTGGTGCTTCAGCACCTTAGAGAATCGTTCTCTTTGAGCTAAGGCGAGGCAACGCCGTACTGGTTTAAAGTTAATCCACTATATCACACGGCTTGCGGGCTGGCTTCAATGTCGTGCAGGCTGCGGTAGCAGGGGTCGAGCTGGTTGGCGATGAGGGTGAGCTGCCGGTGGAGGATGTGGCTTTGGCGTTCGTCGCCTGCTTCTGTTTGTAAGGCTTCCAAGTCGGTTCGGATTTGGGAGAGGGTCGCCTGAAAATCTTGTTCGCCGGTTTGCGGGAGGCGTTCGAGCAGGTCGGCGATGCGGTAGCCGCTTTGGTAGAACTTGCGGACGAAGTCGGGGCTGCACGCGCCGTCCATTTCGCTGCGGTATGCGCCGAGTGCGGAGATGTAGCCGGTAAGGGCGTAGCTGGTTTTGAGGAGGGTGAAGCCGCTTTGCAGGTTGTTGCCGTATTTTTTGGGTTCGCTGCTCATGTCGGAAAGGGTGCTGCTGAGGGTGGCTGTGCGCTCGTGGGCTTGGCGGCGGACGGTGCGGTATTCGACGTCGTCGGCGATGCCGTATTGGAGCTGGTCGAGGATTTTTCTGAGGTAGGCGCCGTTGCCGCCGACGGTTTGGGCGGCGGTTTTTTCGAGGGTGAGGTAACGCCAGTCCGGCCAGAGGTAGGTGACGGCTGCCCACGCGAGGACGGAGCCGACGATGGTGTCGATGATGCGGACGGGCATGGCGGCATAGACGTCCAGCCCGGCGAGGGAGAAGCTGGTGAGGGCTTGGATGGTGATGAAGAAGGTGGAGAAGCTGTATTTGTAGCTTCGGGTCATGAAAAACAGGGTGGTGCTGGCGATGACGATCCAGAGTTTGGTTTCGACGGAGGGGGTGAAATAAGGCACGAGGGAGCCGACGATGACGCCGAGGATGGTGCCGGCAATGCGTTGGTACACGCGGCTTTTGGTGGCGGTGTAGTTGGGTTGGCAGACGAAGACTGCGGTCAGGAGTATCCAGTAGCCGAGGTTGAGATGGAGGATTTCGACGATGATGCAGGAGGCGGCAACGAGGATGGAGAGGCGCGTAGCGTGACGGAAAACGCCGGACTCGAAGTTGAGCTGGCTGCGGACGGTCTGCCAAACGTTTTTCAGGCTGCTGTTTTCAAGGGCGGCGATGCGGGTATCGCTGATGTTGTCGTTTTCGGCGGGGGAGTCGCTGTGTTGGAGCTGGCGCAGTTGGTGATCGACGCTGCCGAGGTTGTCGAGCAGGCGGCGGATGTGGTGGATGTTGCGGCTTTCGGGGTGGTCGTCGGTGTAGTGGGCGAGGGATTGGCGGCAGCCTTCCATCGCGCGTCCGAGGCGTTTGCTGTATGTGTAGTCTTTGCCGTTCCTCAGGGCGGCGGCAACGTTGCGGCACGCCTGCCCCTGCATTTCGAGCAGACGGCGGATGCGGAAGATGAGGTCGGTGTTTTTGAGGGTATCGGTCAGCTCGGTGTAGTCGGCGTGGGCGGAGCTGACGCGTTCGTGTATGTCTTGGGCAGTAAAGTAGTAGCGCAGCATTTTGGCGGTGCGCGGGTGGCGGTGTTTGCCACGCAGGCGGTAAAACAGGGCGGCGCGGCATTGGTTGAAGGCGGTGATGACGCCGGTGTTGCTCATGGCGAGGTCGATTTGGCGGTTGCCGAGCCAGGCGGCTTCGTCAGGGTCGAAAAAGTCGGCTTTGGCGTCAAAATACCCGCCGAGCGCTTCGTAGGCGTTGGCGACGCTTTCTTGGACGGGGCGGTGCGGGAGGATGATTTGGAAAACGAGTGTGCAGGTGCTGTATAACACGGTCCCGAGCAGAATCATGACGGGATTGGTCAGCCAGAAGGTTTCGGGGGTGTAGGTGAGCGTGGTGTAGGTGGCGACGGCAAGTGCGCCGAAGGCGAAGGTGCGGTATTTCAGCCCGACCGCGCCCAAAATGGTAAAGCCGAACGTCATCAGGGTCATGGCGAGAATAAAGGGCAGACCTGTGCCGAGCGTGCTTTGGGCAACGAGTGATGAAATGGTAAACAGGGCGACAGTAATGATGATGTTTTTCAGACGACCTGTCAGGCGGTTGTCCAAATCGACGAGGCCGCCCGCGATGATGCCGAGTACGAAAGGCATGGCGAGCTTGGGCGTGCCAAACCGCCAGACAAGGGTCGCGGCGATAAAGACGCTGGCGAAGACGGGCAGCGAGGTGATGATAAGGGGTTTGAGCGGCGGGAGTTTCATCGTATTGGACGCGGCTTTAAATGGGAATGGTTTGATTATTATGGATGAAATGAAACGGTATTCTAACAGGATTTCAGGGCGGGACGGGGGCTATGGAGTCGTCTGAAAACCTGTCCGACAGCGCCCCTGCGGAACGGATATGACCGACCTGCCTATCTGTCCTCAAGAAAAAGGAACGAGATTGCCGCGCATGAAAAAGGTCGTCTGAAAACCCTAAAGTGTGGTTTTCAGACGACCTTTTCTTTTTCGACGGCGTTATTGCGTTTGCTCGGCTTTTTGTTTTTCCGCTTCTTCGATTTTGCGGTCGTTTTCGTAATCCGAACGGAAGAGCCTGTCGAAACGGATGGTGTATTTCAACTCGCCGCCGTATGAACGGCTGCCGACGCGGGCAACGGCTTGGATGGCGCGGGTGAGCTGGTACACGAGCTTGACCGACTGTTCGGCACTGGAAAGACCGTATTCGTAACCTGCGTAGAGGTTGTTGGTGAACTGCTTGCCGACGGTCAGCACTTGTTCGGCGGGGTTGAGTTCGCCGGTTTGGGCGTTGCGGCTGCGTTGGCTGGTGATGCCCAAATCGTCCACCAGTCCGAGCCTGTCGTTGACCTGTCCGGCAAGGAGCGCGCCTGCTGCTGCAGAAAGTGCGGCATTGTCGCCGTCGCTGCCGCTGCTGGCACGGTTGAGGATGAGCCAAGAAAGTTTGTCTTTTTCGCTCATCGCTTCTTTGGCAACGAGGGTCACGCGCGGATTGTTTAGGCTGCCGAGGACTTCGACGCCTGCACCGACGGGGGAAAGACGGCGTTCGGCGCGGATGTTCAAGTTGGGGTTGTTGAGCGGGCCGACGAAAGAAACCGTACCTTTAGTGATGTCGAGGTCTTGACCGTAGGCTTTGTAACGGCCTTTGACGACTTTCACCGTGCCGACGCCTTGGATGGCTTCGCCCGGGCGGGAAGTGATGGTCAGCCTGCCGCCTATGGTGATGTCTGCGCCGTAACCGACGAAACGGATATTGTCGTTGAGGTTGAGCGTGAGGTTGAGGTTGATAGGCGTCACGGCGGCGGTTTGTTTTTTCTCTTCGCCCAACACGACGACATCGTCGTCCAACGAGGGCATGGAGGATTTTTGCGAACCGAACATACCGTAGTCGCTGTTTAACGTACCGTTGAGGAACACGCCTTTTTGCTGGTTGTATTGCACTTTCGCGCTGCCGGAGAGGCGCAAGCGGCGGTTCGGACGGGAAAGGGTGTCGTATTTGTCGAAGACGACATCCACGTCAACGTCAGGGTCGGCGTTGGCAAGGTTGACGGAGCCTTTCAACTCGAGCGTACCGCCTTTGTGGAACTTGAGGCTGTCGATGACCCAGCGTTGTCCCTGCAAATGGGAACGTAAAACGCCGTTGTCGAGGATGAGGCCTTGGGTTTGGTTGCGGTAGTAGAGGTTTTCGCCGTTGAGGGTACCGGAAAGCTGCGGTTCGCCGACGCGTCCGCCAAGGCTGACGGCGGCATTCAGACGACCTTTGACGGTTTGTCCGACGGGCAGGAAGTTGCGGAAGACTTCGAGATCGGCGACGTTGAGGTTGAGTTTGCCGCTCAAAGGCGCGGTGTCTATGCTTGAGCCTTGTCCGATGTTGACCGTACCGTCGGCAGCGCCGTAATTGCTGGTGCCGTTCAAGGTGGCGGCGACGGTAGGTGCGCCGACGCGCCCGCCTATGGTGGCGGCTGCGTTCAGACGACCCGTAATGCCTTGCGCGGTGGCGGGCAGGAAGGTTTTAATTGCACCCAAGTCGGGGACGTTGAGGTTGATTTTGCCGCTTATGGGCGCGTTAGCGATTTTGTTGCCAAACTGCTGGCTGATGCCCAGATTGGCGTTGACGCTGCCGAAACGGGTGCTGCCGTCAAGCGTGCTGTCGATGCGGCCGTTTTGGAAACGGGTGCGCAGGGAGAGCGCGCTCAAGCCCAAAGGCATCTGTTTTTTCGGGTCTTTGTTCGGCAGGATGATGTCGCCGCTTTGGCGGTTGATGTTGAGGTAGCCGCGGGCGTTTTGACTGTACGCCAAATCCCAATCGCCGCCGAGTACCAAGTTGTGTTCGACGGGGATTTTGACGAAGTTTTGCAGCTCGGTGATGTGCAGGCTTTGCGCACTGCCTTTGCTGGTGATGCCGGTTTTTTTGTCCCAAACGAAGTTTTGCAGGTTGAGGCTGCCGCCCATCACGCTCCAGCGCGCCGCGCTCATGGAAACGCGCTCCGCGCCTGCTTCGAGGTTCATGCGGTTTTGCAGTTTGAGGTTGAACGCGCCGCCGATGTCGAGCGTGTCCACGCTGCCTTTCCACTGATTGAAGTCTTTGTTCAGACCGCCCGCCGCGTTGACTTCGAGTTTGTAAGGTTTGCCGTCCAACGCCATGCTGCTGCTGCCGTGTATGCGGTGTTGCGCACCCGTGCCGTTAAGGGACAGGTCGACCGCATCAATGACGGTCGCGCCGCCGGAAAGGGCGATGTGGCTGCCTTTGATGTCGGCGGCAAGCGGACGGTTGATGTCGGGCGTGCCTTTGAGTTTGAAGTCAAGCATGCGGATGTTGACGGCTTCGCCGACACGCAGCGCGCGCGCTTCGCCGGAGAGGTCGGCTTCGTAGGTTTTCAGCCCGCCTTTGAGGTCGCCTGAAATGTAGCCGCGCGTATTGAGCAGCCCGCCCAGTCCGAAACCGAAACGGGAAAGGTCGGGAGCAGTGATGTCGATATTGAGACGGTCGCCTTTTTTGCCGAAGCTGCCGTTGGTTTTAACAATATTGTTGCCCAAACGCAGATCGGTCAGCGCGCGCGGGAGGTGTCCGGATTCGTAAACGACGTCGGCTTTGCCGCTGAGGGGGACGTTGTTTAACGTACTCGGCGCAAACTGCATTTTGCCGGCGAATTTTTCTTTCGCCAGTTCGCCTGAAAGATTGATGGTACCGTTGACGCTGCCGGCGGGCAGTTTTGAGTCTAAGCGGGACGGATTGAACGCCTTACTGGAAACGTCGAGCTTGAGCAGGCGGTCTTTGAAGAGTTCGAGCGAACCTTGCGCCGTCAGTTCGCCGCCGTTTTGCGGTGCGACGCGGACGCGGTCGAGTTTGAGGGTGCGTTGACCGTATTGTCTGTCGGTAACGAAGGACAGCAGGCCGGAGAGTTGCGCGCTGCCGCTTTCAAGATTCCAGTCGATAGCGGGCGAGGCGGTTTCGCCTTTGACGCCGATAAATCCGTTCCACTGACCGGCAACATTGGTGCGGACGAGGTCGTCTGAAACGAGGTTGTTCACATTAATCTTGAGCGCCAGCGCGTTTTTCACCGTATCGACCGTACCGGCGACATTGAACGAACCTTCCTCCAACAGCCCGATTTCAGACTCTTGGACGGTTACCACGCCGTTGTCGTTGATGGTGAAGTCCGCCAGAATGTTGCGCACCGGAATGGATTTTGCATCGGCAAAACCCGCCGCCTTGTTTTCCAAGTCGAGCGAACCGTCCAGCGCGATACCGTGTGTAAACGAAGGCACGACGGTCGCGTCAAACGTCAGGTTTGCCTTGGGCAGCGACGGCAGGAACGCGGTCGGGTTGATGTTGAAACCCTTGACCAGTACCTCGCCGATCATCTTGTCCAGCGAAGCGGCAAACGGATGCACCGTAGATTTCGCCGACAAATGCACATCGTCGCCGTCCAGCAGGATTTCAGTCTGCACGTCCTGCAAGCTGCCCCACAGACGCGCCTTACCCTCTATCGTTTCGCCTTCCAGCTCGCCCTTCGTCTGAATCGTCGTATTGAGCGCAAAAGGCTTCTCCAGCCCGACCACCGCCGAACCCGTCGAATTGCTCCACGGCGTATCGAGGGTTTTCAAATCCAAGCGGTGTTCTTTCTGATCGTAATGGTATGCCGCATTCAGATGGTCGAGATAGGCCGTCTGCTTGTCAAAATTTTTGCCTACGCTGAGCCTGCCCGTCTCAAAACGGTCGATGAACACCAGCACAGGCAAATCGATACTCTCAGGCAGCCCTTTGGACGGCTTTTTCTCTTTCGGCGGCGTCGGCTTCGGCACGACCGCAATATCGCCCGCCACAATTTCAGTAATGTGCAGGCTGCGCTGAAACAGTTCGGACGGCTTCCAATCAAAACGGAACGCGCTGATTTTCACATCCGCCCCATCCGTTTCAATCATCCACTTATCGCCGTGAAAACCCTTGACCAGCGTACCTTCCAGCGTTTCCGACGCAATCTTCACGCCAAACCACGACGGAATCTTGTACAAACCGAAACGCAAACCCGATTCCGTCCCCACCAGCCAGCCGATAAAGCCCGCCAGCACGCACACCAGCACAACCAACGCCAGCAACAGACCCCGCAACCAGCGCCTCTTGCGCTTGGGCGAGGTGGGTTGTGTTTCAGACGACGTAGGCACACTGTTTGGCGTTTCTTGGGTTTCTTGGACTGCTGTTTCGGACATCTTGGCTTTCTTGTATGGCTTAACGGCTTCTCAGGACTCCGCCGCACCCGACGGAATCAGCTTTTCAGACGACCCCATATCAGGACAGGTCGTCTGAAAAAGGATAATCATATCCCATTGCAGCGAATTGTGCTTGGGAAAGACAGCATTTCAGGTTTCAGACGACCCCATATGCCCGAACGTCATGCCCCAAGCGGTAAAAATGTCAACAAATGCAAAAAGGTCGTCTGAAAAGACAGCGGGAGTTTAGACCCGCATTTTCAGACGACCTCTTCGTATTTCAACAACCCAACGCAAATCAATGAAAAGAAACGCGTCGGGTTGCCTCAAGCTGCGGCTTACCTGCCCGACAAGACCGCCGCACCTGCTTTCGCAACGCTTTCGTCTTCATCGACCGAGCCGCCGCTCACGCCGACGCTGCCGACGATAACGCCGTTTTTATCCACCAGCAGCACACCACCGGGAAAAATCACCAAACCGTCGTTGGTCACCTCAATACCGTAAAGCTCGCTGCCCGGCTGCGAAGCCTTGCCCAAATCGCGGGTGGACATATTGAAATAGCGTGCCGTTTTCGCCTTTTTCTGCGCAATATCGATACTGCCGATAAACGCATCGTCCATACGCGCAAACGCCTTCAAATTACCGCCTGCATCCATGACCGCGATATTCATCGGCACCCTGATTTCACGCGCCTTTTTCATCGAAGCCTGCACCACCGCCTGCGCCTGAGCCGTCGTCAAATCGCCCGGTAGCGTTTTGGTCAAACCCGCCGAAAATGCCGGCGCACCCAATGCCAAAGTACACAACAATGCAACTGATTTTATGCCGCGCATAACTGTCTCCTTGTATTGAATCAATGAAAGGTACTGCACTTTTGATTGTATGCCTGTCGGCGGGAACAATAAAGGTCGTCTGAAAACCATAAGACAGGTTTTCAGACGACCTTGGATGGGTTTCGGTTTGGTAGTTTCAGCAGCAACTGTATTTTTGACCCCGTCGGGCAAAAATACCAAAACTCGAATCAAGCCGTTCGGATACCGTTTTCGGCAAAGTAATCATTCAATACCGTCAGTAGTCGGTATACATTGTAGCGTGGGCTTTGCCCACGATAATGTTGGGTAAAAGAGGTCGTCTGAAATTTTGAGTTTGATTCGTGGGCAAAGCCCACGCTACGGGTTTCTATTCTCTCTTGCTACGGTTTTGCCGTAGGTAGGATTCTCGAATCCGACGGCTATTTGAGATGGCAGCGGCTGTTGTCGGATACAAGCCTTCAACCTGCGGCCGGCTACGGTTTGCCCAGCATTATTTGCAACGCATCAGCGTACGCGTCCACCAAACTTTTTTGCCTGAGCCGTCCGTTGAAAAATCACGGAATCTTTGCGTCAGCACGCCTCGGTTTAACGAAAACTCAAAATTATCGTTATAAATCTGTGTACCTTGCTCCGGCTCCTCTTCCCGAACGCGTGCCGTACCTGCGATTTTATCGGGCGAATAAATTCGATAATTCAGTTTCGTATATTTCGCGCCCCATTCCCAACCATTTAATTCAATTGATTTTTTACCTATTTCAATATAAAAGCCGCTATCTTCCGACACATCGACATTATCCATAGCAGCGTTTTCATCATAACCCATGGCACATAAAGCCCTTACATGTTTGGGCGAAACCTTCCCTTCATAATGCCCGGCCCATTTGCCTTGAAACGCTTGCGGAATATCTTGGGCAGCGGCTTGGAATCCAAGAAGGAGCAAACCGGCGGTCAGAACAGATTTTAAAGTGAGCGACATTATTTATACCTTTCAAGAAAAAGTGGTTAAACCAATATGAATAATACAGGAAACAGAAAGAATATAAAAAGGTCGTCTGAAAACCATAAGACAGGTTTTCAGACGACCTCAGATGGGCTTTGGATTCAAGCACCGTATGCCTACGGTTTCAGCAGGTCGGATTCGCCAATCCGAAACTTACCCCTGCTGCTGGATGATATGCACATCGCGCTGCGGGAAAGGAATATTGATATTGGCGGCACGCAGGTTTTCCACTACCTGCTCGTTCAGCCCGAAGCGGAACGCGCCCAAATCGGCTTCGTTCGTCCACGCCCAAAGCGTGATTTCGATGGCACTGTCGGCCAAGTTGGTAATATATGTTACTGCCTCTTTGCCTTGGGTCTGTACGCACAAAGGATGCTCGGTAGCGGCTTTCAAGACGGCGGCTTTGGCGGCCTTCAAATCACAGGCGTAATCCACGCCGACCACTACCTGCACGCGGCACAGCGGCATGGAAGAACGATTCACGATGCTGTTGCTCATAACGACGCTGTTGGGCAGGATAACTTCTTCATTGTCGGGCGTACTCAGTGCGGTCTGCACCATTTTAATCTCGCTCACGGTGCCTTCGAAGCCGTTTACTTTGATGTAGTCGCCGACTTTAAACGGACGGAACAGAATAATCAGCGCGCCGGCGGCAAAGTTCGACAGTTGGTCTTTCAGCGACAAAGCCACCGCCAAGCCCGCGCCACCGATTAAGGCGGTAACCGACGTGGTCGGGATGCCCAGCTTGCCCAGCGCGGCAATGATAATCAGGATTAACAGACCGATATTAGCTACATTGCCCAGAAAGCTCACCAGCGTCCTATCTACTTTGGCGCGGGTCAGCGCAGCTTTCATCAAAATAACGAGGCGGGAAGCTATCCATCTGCCGACAAAGAAAATCGCCAACGCCGCAACGAGATTGGTACCGAATGCCATGCCGGTTTCAACGAGACGCTCCCAGCCTGAGAATGAAGAGAGGTTTTCAAGATCGAAATTCATGATTTTTATTTCTGGTTAAAGGATGGTTGGAAATTTAGATATTAATTGGTTTTGCGGCAAGCCTGTCTATATTTCAGACGACCTTAAACCGCGTACCTGAGTCGTACTGAATCCATGAAGGAAACCGCGCTCGTGATTGTATGCCTGTCGGCGGGAAGAATAAAGGTCGTCTGAAAAAACTCTGTAACGGGTTTTCAGACGACCTTGGATGGGTTTTGGGTTCAACAACCGCGTGCGTGCGTACCGCACACACCCTACACCCGATGCCCAGTTTCAGTAGGTCAGATTCTCGAATCTGACGGCTTTTGGGATAGCAGGCTTTTGTCGGATACAAGTATCCGACCTACTGCTGGCTAATCCTTTTTAATCGGCGGATTGGCATTAATCGGCAACGACGAGCGGGACACTTTAACGTTTGGATAATGCTTCCGCATCAAGTGCTGAAAAACTTCCGCTTTACGCTCTTTTCCGCTCTTTTCGTAATTCGTCCCCAAAATCACTTCATCCACAATATCGCGTATATCGGCATAAGGCAGATAGACGGATTTTGTGGTTTGGCAATATTTGATGTTATCCGAACCGATTTGTTCGATTTTCAGCAGGCGAAACTCTTCCTCATCGCGGAAAGCAAAATCTTTAAACAGATAGCGGATATATTCCAAAGCTTTTTTGTCTTCATCTTTGATCTTAGATAGGTTCATTAACTTCCACAACGCTGCTTTGAGCTCCTTAATACGGAACTTATGCCATTTTAGATTTTTCCCAACAGGCTTTAATCGAATACCAAATTTTGGTCTTCTTGCATCGGGTAGCCATATTGTGCATTTTTCCTTAGCAATATATTCATCGGAATAAGCGATATAAGCTACCTGATAAAGCGGCAGGTTTTTATCTTCTAAACCCGCTACATCTGCCTCTATTGGTTCTTTGAAACCTTCATTCTGTTTATTTGTAAAACTTCTGAACGAAGCAGAAATATCAGGCCCTTTCAACCAATCCCCGCTTTTATTAAATACCAAGCAGCAGCCCGATGCTTCCACGCCGTTTTCTTTGCCATACAGGCGGAACTGGTTCAAATCGTTGACGCGGCTGGAAAAACAGGTAAAGAAAGCATTATGGACAGGACAATCAGCCTTGTTTTCCAATTCCAAATCCTGCAGATTCAG
>NZ_AJMT01000058.1:0-3633 GCF_000260655.1 Neisseria sicca VK64 | reverse complement strand
CGCCAACACCGATAAAGTCCCCTACCGCCTCAAAAAAGGTAACAGTTCTGACCCCTGGGGCAACCAATCTTCCGGCACAGGCAGCGCGCAAAGATTTACCGGCGACAGCAGCAACCAGACGCACACCTTCTCGGCGGAAGTCCAAAATACCGACTACACCCCGGGCGAGTATAAGGACAAGGTAACCGTCGATATCCGATACTGATCCCAAAGGTCGTCTGAAAAACAGTGCGGCATTTCGGTTAGCAAAATGCTTGCTCGAACTGTGCTTTCAATGATGCCGGCGTTCCTGCAAAACCTTGAATCCTTCCTAAATGCAAGCCTGCGACTTATCGTCAGGTTTGCTTTCGAATCATTCGGGTTTGGCAGGAACGCTTTTTTCAGACGACCTCTCCCATACGCTCCCAAAACAACATATAGTGGATTAACTTTAAATCAGGACAAGGCGACGAAGCCGCAGACAGTACAGATAGTACGGAACCGATTCACTTGGTGCTTCAGCACCTTAGAGAATCGTTCTCTTTGAGCTAAGGCGAGGCAACGCCGTACTAGTTTAAAGTTAATCCACTATAAAAAACTTTACATTTACCTCAAACAGGTTTAAAACTCTTCCTTTTCCCCTATTCAGAAATTTGTTAACAATTTCCCCCTAAGGAGCTCAACATGAAAGTAGGTTTCGTCGGCTGGCGCGGCATGGTCGGTTCGGTTTTGATGCAGCGTATGAAAGAAGAAAACGACTTCGCCCACATTCCCGAAGCGTTCTTCTTTACCACTTCCAACGTCGGCGGCGCGGCACCTGATTTCGGTCAGGCGGCTAAAACATTATTGGACGCGAACGACGTTGCCGAGCTGGCGAAAATGGACATCATCGTAACCTGCCAAGGCGGCGATTACACCAAATCCGTGTTCCAACCCCTGCGCGACAGCGGCTGGAACGGCTACTGGATTGACGCGGCGTCATCCCTGCGCATGAAAGACGACGCGATTATCGTCCTCGACCCGGTCAACCGAAACGTCATCGACAACGGCCTCAAAAACGGCGTGAAAAACTACATCGGCGGCAACTGCACAGTCTCCCTGATGCTGATGGCGCTGGGCGGCCTGTTCCAAAACGATTTGGTCGAATGGGCGACCAGCATGACCTACCAAGCCGCATCCGGCGCGGGCGCGAAAAATATGCGCGAACTCATCAGCGGCATGGGCGCGATTCACGCCCAAGTGGCGGACGAGCTTGCCGATCCTTCCAGCGCAATTCTCGACATTGACCGCAAAGTGTCCGATTTCCTGCGCAGCGAAGACTATCCGAAAGCCAACTTCGGCGTACCGCTCGCCGGCAGCCTGATTCCGTGGATTGATGTGGATTTGGGCAACGGTCAGTCCAAAGAAGAATGGAAAGGCGGCGCAGAAACCAACAAAATCCTCGGCCGCAGCGACAATCCGACCGTGATCGACGGCTTGTGCGTCCGCATCGGCTCTATGCGCTGCCACAGCCAAGCCATTACCCTGAAGCTGAAAAAAGACCTGCCCGTTTCCGAAATCGAAGCGATTTTGGCAGGCGCGAACGACTGGGTGAAAGTCATCCCCAACGAAAAAGAAGCCAGCATCCACGAGCTGACCCCCGCCAAAGTAACCGGCACGCTGTCCGTCCCCGTCGGACGCATCCGCAAACTGGGCATGGGCGGCGAATACATCAGCGCGTTCACCGTCGGCGACCAACTCTTGTGGGGCGCAGCCGAACCCCTACGCCGCGTGTTGCGCATCGTGTTGGGCAGTTTGTAAGATTCGCAGGTCAAACAAAAAAGCAACGGTTTATCCGTTGCTTTTTTTTATGGCAAAGAAAACAGCATTCAACAAGGCGGAGCGATGCCGTTCTAACTTTAACCGACTCACCCTATGAAAAGGTCGTCTGAAAACCCGAAATCCGGTTTTCAGACGACCTCTTGCCATTCAAACAGGGAAACCGTTTGCCTGAAGCCCGTTTATGTTTCGGGCTGTTTCAGACGACCTCTCCCCTTTTCTGTTCGCCGGTTAAATACCGCGCAGCAATTCGTTGACGCTGGTTTTGGCGCGGGTTTGCGCGTCCACGCGTTTGACG
The DNA here is from genome assembly GCF_000260655.1 of Neisseria sicca VK64. GTDB lineage: Bacteria > Pseudomonadota > Gammaproteobacteria > Burkholderiales > Neisseriaceae > Neisseria > Neisseria sicca_B. The sequence continues at coordinate 1,538 of NZ_AJMT01000058.1, read as the reverse complement.
ATGACGGCGCAGTAGAGGCTGTGGCTGCCGTCTTTGGAAGGCATGCTGCCGGACACGACAACCGAGCCTGCCGGTACGCGGCCTTGGTAGATTTCGCCGGTAGTGCGGTCGAAGATTTTGGTGGATTGTCCGATGAACACGCCCATGGAAATCACGCTGCCTTCTTCGACAATCACGCCTTCGACGATTTCGGAACGCGCGCCGATGAAGCAGTTGTCTTCAATAATGGTCGGGCTGGCTTGCAGGGGTTCGAGTACGCCGCCAATGCCGACGCCGCCGCTCAAGTGGACGTTTTTACCGATTTGCGCGCAAGAGCCGACGGTCGCCCAAGTATCGACCATAGCGCCTTCGTCAACGTATGCGCCGATGTTGACATAAGACGGCATCAGGACGACGTTTTTAGCAACAAAGCTGCCGCGACGCGCAACGGCACCGGGTACGGCGCGGAAACCGGCGGCGCGGAATTCGTCTTCAGACCAGTCGGCAAACTTGGTCGGCACTTTGTCGAAGTATTTGTTCACGCCGTCGTTGAGGACTTCGTTGTCTTGGATGCGGAAGGACAACAGGACGGCTTTTTTCGCCCATTCGTTGACTTTCCATTCGCCCACGCCCAAACGTTCGGCGACGCGCAATTTGCCTGAATCGAGTTGGCGGATGGTTTCCAACACGGCTTCTTTGACTTCGGGGGTAACGGTGGTCGGGGTGATGTCCGCACGGTTTTCAAAGGCGGTTTCGATGATGTTTTGCAAAGACATGGGGATTCCTTTTGAAGAGGGTAAAAGGTCGTCTGAAAAATTCGGATGACCTGCAAACAGGCGGTATTTTGCCATGTAAACGCTTTGCCGTCAGCTTTTGCGGGAATGCGGCAATCTTCCGGCACAATCCGAGCTTCCACAAACCGTCCCCGCCCGCTTAAAACAAATCGGCACAATCAAACAAAAAAGGTCGTCCGAAAACCTAAAACAAGGGTTTGAACTGCACCCCAAAAGTTGGACACATCCCCTCCAACTCACAAGGTGCAGTTTTTTTATGAGCAAATATACATTACACTTCAAATACCAAGCCGTACTCCACTACCTGCATATACGCAGCCAACAGCGTACCGCAGACCACTACGGCATTTCCCGAACCCACCTGAGACGATGGATACGCGCCTATCAAGAAGGCGGTATCGGCGCACTCGAACATCCCCAATCCAAAACCATGCCCCAACACCGCAAAAACCCCTTCATCTCAGATAAACCCGACCAAGAAAAAACGCAGGCAGAGCTTATTGAAGAGTTGTGCTATATGCGCGCAGAGGTTGCCTATTTAAAGGAGTTAAAAGCCCTCAGCCAAAAACAGACCGAAAAGGACAAAGCCAAACCGTCCAAACACTGAGGGCGCAACACCCGCTCAAATACCTGCTGCACATCGCAAACCTGCCCAAAAGCAGCTTTTACTACCACCACCAAGACCGACCCGACCCCGACGCAGCCGACAAAGCCCTCCTCGTCGAAACCTACCGGCGGCATAAAGGACGCTACGGACAAAGGCGC
>NZ_AJMT01000057.1:0-4687 GCF_000260655.1 Neisseria sicca VK64 | reverse complement strand
TATTCTCCTGGAAATACTGTAAACAACGCTACTGATTTCTACAAATGATACGGCGTTGCCAACGCCCTTATGTACTACCCGTACACGGCGGGCGTTGCCGCCTTGTCTCATTATTATTTTAATCCACTATAAAAAATCGCTCCATTTGAACCAAACATCAGCCCCATAAACAAAAAGGTCAGGTCGTCTGAAAACCTGTTTTCAGACGACCTCTATCTTTTTAAAACTCAATAATCTGTTTCAAATCAATCCGCTTCCAAAACCACTTTCATGGCTTGGTTTTCGGCGGCGTGTTTGAACACGTCGTAGGCTTTTTCCAATTCGCTGAATTTGAAACGGTGGGTCAGCATTTTGGTGTAATCGACGGAGCTGCTGGAAATTGCCTTCATCAGCATTTCGGTGGTATTGGCGTTGACCAAACCGGTTGTGATGGCGAGGTTTTTAATCCACAGTTTTTCGAGTTTGAAATCAACGGATTGACCGTGTACACCGACAACGGCGATATGACCGCCCGGTTTGACGATGTCTTGGCACATATTCCATGTAGCGGGGATGCCGACGGCTTCGATGGCGCAGTCCACGCCGTCGAAGCCGACGATGGCAAAGACTTGTTTGAATACGTCGCCTGAAGCGGGGCTGACGGTATGGGTTGCACCCAGCTCTTTCGCCAGTTTCAAACGGTTTTCGTCCATATCGCAGACGATGATGGCGGCGGGGCTGTACAGTTGGGCGGTCAGCAAGGCGGACATACCGACAGGGCCTGCGCCTGCGATGAAGACGGTGTCGCCGGGTTTGACATCGCCGTATTGCACGCCGATTTCGTGGGCGGTCGGCAAGGCGTCGCTCAACAACAGGGCGACTTCTTCGTTGACATTATCGGGCAGCGGAACAAGGCTGTTGTCGGCATAAGGCGTGCGGACGTATTCGGCTTGCGTGCCGTCAATCATGTAGCCCAAAATCCAGCCGCCGTTGCGGCAGTGTGAATAGAGTTGGATTTTGCAGTTGTCGCAAGTACAGCATTTGCTGACGCATGAAATAATGACTTTATCACCGACTTTGATGTTTTTTACAGCCTCGCCGACTTCTTCTACAATACCGATGCCTTCATGGCCGAGAATACGACCGTCGGCGACTTCGGGGTTTTTGCCTTTCCAAATACCCAAGTCAGTACCGCAAATCGTGGTTTTGACGATTTTCACCACTGCATCGGTCGGATCGATAATCTGCGGACGGGGTTTTTCTTCAAAACGGATGTCGTTTGCGCCGTGATAAACCATTGCTTTCATGCTGATACTCCTTGCTTGTTGATAAATAATTTCAATACTGCAATAAAGTCTCTTTATATGAGTTATATACCCCTAAAAAAAATAAGTCAATAAGAATTATTTTCACAATGTTATACCATAACATTTTGTTTTCAATATAAATAAAACCACTGATTGATATTAATGAACACACCCAACCCTTTCTCCGAACGGCTCATCCGCTGGCAAAAACAATACGGCAGGCACCATCTCCCTTGGCAGGTTAAAAACCCTTATTGCGTCTGGCTTTCCGAAATCATGCTCCAGCAGACGCAGGTTGCCACCGTATTGGACTACTATCCGCGTTTCTTGGAAAAATTTCCGACCGTACAAACGCTTGCCGCCGCCCCGCAAGACGAAGTGTTGTCGTTGTGGGCGGGCTTGGGCTATTACAGCCGCGCGCGCAATCTGCACAAAGCCGCGCAACAAGTCGTCGAACAATTCGGCGGCACGTTTCCGTCGGAGCGTAAAGACTTGGAAACCCTCTGCGGCGTAGGCAGAAGCACCGCCGCCGCCATTTGCGCCTTTGCCTTCAACCGCCGCGAAACCATTTTGGACGGCAACGTCAAACGCGTGCTCTGCCGCGTGTTCGCCCGCGACGGCAATCCGCAGGACAAAAAATTCGAAAACTCGCTCTGGACACTTGCCGAAAGCCTGCTGCCGTCTGAAAACGCCGATATGCCCGCCTATACGCAAGGCTTGATGGACTTGGGCGCAACCGTGTGCAAACGGACAAAACCCTTGTGCCATCAATGCCCGATGGCGGACATCTGCGAAGCGAAAAAGCAAAACCGCATCGCCGAGCTGCCGCGCAAAAAAACCGCCCCCGAAGTGCAAACCCTGCCGCTTTACTGGCTGATTGTCCGCAACCAAGACGGCGCAATCCTGCTGGAAAAACGCCCCGCCAAAGGCATTTGGGGCGGGCTGTATTGCGTGCCGTGTTTTGAAACCCTGAACGAAACATACGTTTGCGCCGAAAAGCTCGGCATTTTTTCAGACGACCTTTCCGAGCAACCCGCCCTTACCCACCGCCTGACGCATCGTTTATTAATGATTACGCCGTTTGAAGCGCAAATCAGTTCGTCTGACACGCTGCGCCATTCTGAAAACGCATCAAAAGATAACCGCTTCTGGGTGAAACCCGAAAATCTGGCGGATTACGGTTTGCCCAAACCGCTGGCAGATTATTTGAAACAACGGCAGCAGGCATTGTTTTAAAAATGCTTGAAAAGCAAACAGGCAGCATCCAACTCTAAAACACAATAAACATACCCGCGCGTTATACAAACCCTCCCGCGCCCGTCAGGAATCCCATGCACACACTCCCCCTGCTTACCCAACAGTTCGCCGAACTCTCGCCGTTTTTCTATTCCCGCGTTTCTCCCGAGCCGCTGACCGCGCCCTACTGGGTCGCCTTCAACACCGACTTGGCGGCAGAGTTGAATCTGGATACAGATTTTCAGACGACCGCCAACCTTGCCTACCTCAGCGGCAACGCGCCGCAATACGCGCCCGCGCCCATTGCCAGTGTTTACAGCGGCCATCAGTTCGGAGTCTATACCCCGCGCCTTGGCGACGGGCGCGCGATCTTGATTGGCGATTCCGTCGATGCCGCGGGACAACGCCAAGAGTGGCAGCTCAAAGGCGCAGGCAAAACGCCCTATTCCCGCTTTGCCGACGGGCGCGCCGTCTTGCGCTCCTCCATCCGCGAATACCTCTGTTCCGAAGCCATGCACGGTCTCGGCATCCCCACGACCCGCGCCCTCGCCCTGTGCGGCAGCAACGACCCCGTTTATCGGGAAACCGTCGAAACCGCCGCCGTCCTGACCCGCATCGCCCCGAACTTTCTGCGTTTCGGCCATTTCGAATACTTCTACTACACCGGCCGCGAAGCCGAAATCCAACAACTTGCCGACTACCTCATCCGGCATTACTACCCCGACTGCCGAGATGCCGACAATCCCTACGCCGCCCTGTTGGAACAAATCCGCAACCGCACCGCCGATACCGTCGCCGCATGGCAAAGCGTCGGCTTCTGCCACGGAGTGATGAATACCGACAACATGTCTGCATTGGGGCTGACCATAGACTACGGCCCCTTCGGCTTCCTCGACGACTACGACCGCCGCCACGTCTGCAACCACTCCGACACCCAAGGCCGCTACGCCTACAATGCACAGCCCTTCGTCGCCCATTGGAATTTCTCCGCCCTCGCCTCCTGCTTCGATGCCCTCGTCCCACACAACACCCTCGAACAACTCATTGACGGCTGGACAGAAGTTTTTCAGACGACCTATTTAGAGAAAATGCGCCGCAAACTCGGTTTGCAGCAAGCAGACAAGAGAGACGACGAAAGCCTTATCGCCGACCTCTTCACTGCCCTGCAAGATCAAAAAACCGACTTCACCCTGTTTTTCAGGAACCTGTCCGAAGTCAGCAATACACACGGCGAACCCCTCCCGCCCAAACTCGAACAAACCTTCAAAAACGGCGTTCCGCCCGCCTTCATCCGCTGGCTCGGACGCTACCGCCAACGCCTGCGTGCCGAAAACAGCAATCCTGCCGAACGCGCAATACGCATGAACCTGACCAACCCGCTCTACATCCTGCGCAACTACCTTGCCGAACAGGCCATCGCCCAAGCCCGAAACGGCGACTACCGCGAAATCGAACGCCTGCGCCGCTGCCTCGCCCGTCCCTTTGACGAACAGGCAGAGTTCGCTGACCTTGCCGAACCGCCGCCCGAAGGCAGCATTCCGGTTTGCGTCAGTTGCTCAAGTTAGACGTCAAAGACAGACAAAAAGGTCGTCTGAAAATATGAACTGCACCCCAAAAGTTGGACATCCCCTCCAACTCACAAGGTGCAGTTTTTTTATGAGCAAATATACATTACACTTCAAATACCAAGCCGTACTCCACTACCTGCATATACGCAGCCAACAGCGTACCGCAGAACACTACGGCATTTCCCGAACCCACCTGAGACGATGGATACGCGCCTATCAAGAAGGCGGTATCGGCGCACTCGAACATCCCCAATCCAAAACCATGACCCAACACCGCAAAAACCCCTTCATCGCAGATAAACCCGATCAAGAAAAAACACAGGCAGAGCTTATTGAAGAGTTGTGCTATATGCGCGCAGAGGTCGCCTACCTAAAGGAGTTAAAAGCCCTCAGCCAAAAGCGGACCGAAAAGGACAAAGCCAAACCGTCCAAACACTGAGGGCGCAACACCCGCTCAAATACCTGCTGCACATCGCAAACCTGCCCAAAAGCAGCTTTTACTACCACCACCAAGACCGACCCGACCCCGACGCAGCCGACAAAGCCCTCCTCGTCGAAACCTACCGGCGGCATAAAGGACGCTACGGACAAAGGCGC
>NZ_AJMT01000056.1:0-20139 GCF_000260655.1 Neisseria sicca VK64 | reverse complement strand
CCGTCCGAATCCAGTCCGGAGTCGGACGGCCTTCGTGTCGGGCGGGTAAGGCTGCCATGTCTGTCCCGCTTCATTCGGCCGTCAGATCAGGATACATATGTGGAAAGGTCGTCTGAAAAGGTAGCGGGCTGCAATACTGCCTTAGTGTCGCAGTAAGAAGGCTCGTTATTGGAAACGACTGCCTTGCCGGCGCACTATGCCGACTACGTCCCCGCCAAATAGCGCGTTCACGTCCGTTGCGGTAGATGATGCTAGGGGAATAGGGCAGGGAACCTTTTGAGAAGAAGGGAGAGCCAAAAAGGCTGAGAAGAGGCGGAAAGAGGATAGAAACGATGTTATAAACGTTTCGAATTGTATTCTCGGTTTCAGACGACCTCTAACATTTCCCTGTATAATCACGCTTTTGTTCAAACGCTTGTACTTTTCAATATGATTTATCCGTGGCATCAAAACCAGTGGCGGCAGCTTGCTGGCCATTGGGAAAACCGTCCGAACGCTTGGCTGTTTACCGGCAAGGAAAACACCGGTAAGACAGCGTTTGCGCGGTTTGTGGCGCAGGCTTTGCTGTGCGAATCGCCTCGGGAAGATCATCAGCCTTGCGGCGTATGCGCTTCGTGTCATTTGTTTTTGCAAAACAGCCATCCCGATTTTTACGAACTCACTCCTGAAATCCCCGAAGACGGTGCGGTCGGGCGAAAATTGTTGCAGATTAAAATCGATGCTGTGCGCGATATTGTGGAAAACATTTATCTGACGGCTGTGCGCGGCGGATTGCGGGTGGTATTGGTGCATCCCGCTGAAAGTATGAACGTGCAGGCGGCAAACGGCTTGCTTAAGGCTTTGGAAGAACCGCCGCAACATGTTGTTTTTTTGATGGTTACGCATGCGCGCGACAAGCTTCTTCCGACCATTAAAAGCCGTTGCCGCCAGATGGTTTTGCCCGCACCTTCGCGCGACGAAGCTTTGGCGTATCTTCGGAAAGAGGGTGTAGACGATGCGGAATCGCTGCTTGCTTTTCACAGCGGTGCGCCTTTGTTTGCCCATGCGCCTGAAATGGATGACTTGCGCGAAGAATTGCTCACTTTGCTTGCCGCCCCGCGACTGTTGACGATACTCGACTATGCCGCTGCGTTTGACAAACACAAGCAGCCGTTGGCAGTCTTCATCGATTGGATGCAGAAATGGCTGTTGGATGTCGGCTTGGCGCAACAACAAATGCCGCCGCTTTATTATCCCGATTACGCGCAGGCATTGTCGCAGACGGCTTCCAAAACCGATCCGCGCCGCCTGTTTGCGCTGACGGGTCGTCTGAACGCACTCAGCCCTTACGGATACCACACCTTGAGTGTTAAAATGCAGCTTGAGTATCTGCTGACTGAATATCTCGAATTTTGGCAAAACAAATAATCAGATAAGGTAAAACAAAATGGTAAACAACAATAAAGACATTCCGGCGAAAATGATGGCGTTGCAGCTTAAAGACCCGACCCTGCTCTACAACTGCTATATGCCGTTCCTCGAACACGGCGGACTTTTTGTTCCGACCGAAGACGTATTTTCATTGGGCGAAGACATCCTGCTCGCCGTTGAAATCGCCGATTACCCCAAACGCTTCCTGCCTACCAAAGTCGTCTGGATCAATCCCGCCCGTACTTCCGCACACCGTCCTAAAGGCGTCGGACTGGCATTTTCCGAACACGAAAGCTGCCTTCAGGCGAAAACCCTGATTGAAGGCGAACTAGGACCGAAACTGCGCAGCGACCGCGTTACCTTTACGCTTTAAAATCATGCATTTAATTGATTCGCACTGCCACCTCAATTTCGAAGGCTTGAGCAACCGCCTGCCTGAAGTGTTCGCCAACATGGAAGAACAAAGCGTCAAGCAGGCGCTTGCCATCAGCGTAAGCAAACAGAGTTTTGCCGAAGTCTTCGACATTGCCCAAGCCAATGAACAGGTTTACTGCACCATAGGCGTTCACCCCGACAGCCAAGAAGCCGAAGAATTTACCGTCGCTGAAATGGTTGAAGCGGCAAAACACCCGAAAGTCGTCGGCATAGGCGAAACGGGCTTGGATTATTACTGGTGCAAAGGCGATTTGGCATGGCAGCACCGCCGCTTCGCCGAACACATCCAAGCCGCCAACGAAAGCGGTTTGCCCGTGATTGTCCACACCCGCGATGCCGCCGCCGATACTTTGGCGATTCTGAAAGAAGCTCAAACCAATTCCGGCGTTATCCACTGCTTCACCGAAGATACCGCTTTTGCCAAAGCCGCTTTGGATTTGGGGCTGTACATTTCCTTCTCCGGCATTGTTACCTTCAAAAATGCCCCGCAAATTCAAGAAGCTGCCAAATACGTCCCTGCGGACAGAATGCTGGTCGAAACCGACTCCCCCTTCCTCGCCCCGGTTCCCAAACGCGGTAAGCCTAACGAACCTTCCTATGTCCGTTACACCGCCGAGTTTGTGGCGAAACTGCGCGGCGAACCCGTAGAAACGCTTGCCGCTTACACTAGCGACAATTTCTATCGTCTGTTCAATAAAGTACCCGACATCCGTGTTTGATTCGAATAGAAAAAAGGTCGTCTGAAAATGCTTTATCTAGCGTTTCAGACGACCTTTTGAAATTTGGAATTTTTTATATAAGAGGGCAGTCGAATATCAAATAGGCTAGGGTAATTTTGTTGGGCAGACGATGGAAGATGGCGGAAGTCATCGATAAAATCGGTATCGCAAGAAAGCCAGTGTAAAAGCGGACAGATAGTCATGGATGGGTTTAAAATCAACGCGAAAATCAAGATGGCAACTTCTTGAAAATATTTAAAGATTGGCTTTCATTATATCGTTTTCCGTTTTTCTGACAAATTATACTTCTATCGACACATCGCCTTTCCAATAATGAATTACGACATCACTTTTTTCACCCTATTTCTACTCGGCTTTTTTGGCGGTACGCATTGTGTCGGAATGTGCGGCGGGTTGAGTAGTGCGTTTGCGTTGCAGCTTCCGCCGCATCTTAATCGGCTGGGACTGATTGTCCTATTGAATTTGGGACGCATCAGCAGCTATGTATTGATAGGTTTGATTGTCGGGCTGGTCGGACAAATCGGTATTTCTTTGGATGATACGCGCTGGCTGCAAAACGGTCTGTATGTTGCGGCGAATATTTTGCTGTTGCTGTTGGGGCTGTATCTGGCGGGTCTTTCTACGGCAGCTACGCAGATTGAGCGCATAGGCAGACCGATATGGAAACGTTTGAATCCGATTCTGAACCGACTGCTGCCGATTAAATCCGTTCCGGCTTGTTTCGGCGTAGGCATGTTGTGGGGCTGGCTGCCTTGCGGCTTGGTATACAGCGCTTCATTGTATGCTTTAGGCAGCGGCAATGCGGTGCAGGGCGGGCTGTATATGTTGGCTTTTGCACTGGGAACGTTGCCGAATTTGTTGGCAATGGGGGTTTTTGCAGCGCAATTGAAAACACTTTTACAACGCAGAGCCATCCGTCTGTGCGCCGGACTATTGGTCGCGGGATGGGCGGTTTTCCGTTTGGCAGTCATGCTCTGAATCAAACAATGAAACGCCTTTCAAAAGGGTAGGGGTTCATACATTAAAGGTCGTCTGAAAATCCGTTTTCAGACGACCTTTATTCATTGCTTGCACCGGCGGCGTTATAGTGGATTAACTTTAAACCAGTACGGCGTTGCCTCGCCTTAGCTCAAAGAGAACGATTCTCTAAGGTGCTGAAGCACCAAGTGAATCGGTTCCGTACTATCTGTACTGTCTGCGGCTTCGTCGCCTTGTCCTGATTTAAAGTTAATCCACTATATTTCATTGCAGCTTCAGCTCAAGCCGCCGGCAGCCAGCCGCGTATGCGTTTTTCCATTGCGTCGGCACTCAAGCCCAAATCGTCCAAAAGTTTTTTCGGATCGCCGTGTTCGGTTACGGTATCGGCAACGCCCAAAAGCAAAACGGGTTTGCAGATGCCGTGTTTCGCCAACACTTCCAGCACCGCGCTGCCTGCGCCGCCTTGTTCGGCGTTTTCTTCGGCGGTAACGATGTAGTCGTGGCTTTGGGCGAGGTGGACGATGAGTTCCTCATCTATCGGTTTGACGAAGCGCATATCGGCGACGGTGGCGTTCAGTTTTTCGGCAACCGCCAATGCAGGGGCGACCATGCTGCCGAAGGCGATGAATGCGGTTTTCTCACCTTGGCGGCGGATGATGCCTTTGCCGATGGCTACGGTTTTAAGGTCGTCTGAAACGGGCGCGCCTGTTCCCGTGCCGCGCGGATAGCGGACGGCGGCGGGGGCGTCTGCCTGATAGCAGGTCGAAAGCAGCAGTCGGCATTCGTTTTCATCGCTCGGCGCGGCAATAATCATGTTCGGCACGCAGCGCAAGAAGCTCAAATCGTACAAACCGGCATGGGTCGGGCCGTCCGCGCCGACGATGCCCGCACGGTCGACGGCAAACAAAACGGGCAGGTTTTGCAGGGCGATGTCGTGCACCAGTTGGTCGTAGGCGCGCTGGAGGAAGGTGGAATAAATGGCGACGACGGGCTTCATGCCTTCGCAAGCCAAACCGCCGGCAAAGGTCACGGCGTGCTGCTCGGCGATGCCGACATCGAAATAGCGGTCGGGGAATTGTTGTTCGAATTCGACCAGTCCGCTGCCCTCGCGCATGGCGGGGGTAATCGCGGCCAATCGGGAATCTGCCGCCGCCTGGTCGCACAGCCATTTGCCGAACACTTGCGTATAGGTCGGTTTGGCGGCGGGTTTGTTTTCTTTTTCAGACGACGTTGCGGTTTTGAGGTCGTCTGAAACGTCTTTGGGCAGGTTGGCGACGGCATGGTATTTGACGGGGTCGTTTTCGGCGAGTTTGTAGCCGTTGCCCTTTTTGGTGATGACGTGCAGCAGTTGCGGGCCTTTGCGGCCGCGCAAATCTTTCAATACGTCAACCAGATGCTCGACGTTATGACCGTCCACGGGGCCGGTGTAGCGGAAACCGAAGTTTTCAAACAAAGACAGCGACTGCTTGGCGTGTTCGGCTTCGCCCGCCAGCGTTTTGATTTTGTGCTCGACTTTTTGGGCAAGCTCCATCGCGCCGGGCAGCTTGTCCAAAACCTTGCTCGATTGCGCCTTGATGGTGCTCAACACGCCGCGCATATCGCGCACGACGTTGCTGGCGAGGTATTTCGGCAGCGCACCGACGTTGGGGGAAATCGACATTTCGTTGTCGTTGAGGATGACCAGCAGGTTCACGTCCATATCGCCCGCGCAGTTCAAGGCTTCAAAAGCCTGCCCCGCCGTCATCGCACCGTCGCCGATAATGGCGACGCTGCGGCGGTCGCTGCCCAAGAGTTTGTCTGCCGCCGCCATGCCCAAAGCCGCGCCGATGGAGGTGGAGGAATGCCCTACGCCGAACGCGTCGTATTCGGACTCGCTGCGTTTGGGGAAACCCGCCAAACCGCCGTAGCGGCGCATGGTGTGCATCTGGTTTTTGCGGCCGGTGAGGATTTTGTGCGGATAGCTTTGATGGCCGACATCCCAAACCAGCTTGTCTTCGGGCGTGTCGTACACATAGTGCAGGGCGATGGTCAGCTCGACCGCGCCCAGATTGCTGGCGAAATGCCCGCCGGTTTTGCCTATCGAATCCAGCAGAAACTCCCGCAGCTCGGCGGCGACTTGGGGCAACTGTTTTTTATCCAGACGGCGCAAATCTTGCGGGCTGTCGACGGTATCGAGTAGCGGAGTGTGGCTCATGGTGTGTCTTTGCAGGCTTATTTGTGTATAGCGGGCAATTATAGCAAGAGTTTAGAAAGACGTGGGTTTCCTGCCGGAGGTCGGGTATCGCCGTTAAGCCGTTGCCTGCTGATAAAAGAGGCGTTTGGGAATGTGTGTAAGGGTCGTCTGAACATGAAATTACACGCCCCGTATGCTACAATCAACAGATAATCCCATCGGTACCGACATCATGAAACCCCATAAAAAAGGCAATATTTTCATCATCTCCGCCGCTTCCGGCACGGGCAAGACCACGCTGGTTTCCCGTCTTTTGAAAAACAACGCCGATTTGCGCGTCTCTGTATCGCACACCACCCGCCAGCCGCGCGAAGGCGAGCAGCACGGCGTACATTATCATTTTGTTCCCAAAGAGGAATTTGAGTCTTTAATCAAACAAAAAGCCTTCCTCGAACACGCAAACGTTTTCGGCAATTATTACGGAACCAGCATTGCGGGGGTCAATTCCCTTAGCGAAGAGGGTTACGATGTGATTTTGGAAATTGACGTGCAAGGCGCGGCGCAGGTACGCAAATCCCTGCCCGAAGCGAGCAGCATCTTCATCCTGCCGCCTTCGTTCGAAGTCCTTGCCGAACGCCTTATCGGGCGCGGCACCGACAGCGAGGAAGTCATCCAAACCCGCCTCTCCAAAGCGCGTCACGAAATCGAACAATCCGTCCTGTTTGACTATATTGTCGTCAACGATGATTTGGACAGGGCAGAAGCCGATTTGCTCCACATCATCAAAGCAGGTCGTCTGAAAAAATCTTCCCAGCAAGGATTTATCTCAAACCTGTTGGAAAATTCCTGAAAAACAGCGAAAATACGCATTTACATTCCATCACAAATTAATAGAAAGAAAGCAAACAAATGGCCCGTATCACCACTGAAGACTGCACAGGCAAAATCCCCAATCATTTCGACCTGACCCTCGTCGCCGCCCGCCGCGCGCGCCAGCTTGAAAACGGCAACGCCCCTATGGTTGACGATATCCGCAACAACAAACCGACCGTTACCGCCCTGCGCGAAATCGCCGCCGGTCAAATCGGTACTGAGCTGCTGACACGCAACAAATAATACCAGTAGGCAAAATCTGCCCAACCGCCGCGCGGATTGTATCGGCGCGACATCCGACCGATACAGTCTGACGGCTCAAAACAAAACACACACCGAAGGCCGTCTGAAATGCCCGCCCCCCAGCCCACTGCCCCCTACGACGCGCTGACTGCCGAAGCACGCGAACTTTTGTTCCGTACCGCCTCCTATCTCAGCCCATCCGAACAGGCCGAGCTTGAAAAAGCCGTCGCCTACGCCTTTCACGCCCATGACGGACAAACCCGTAAAAGCGGTGAACCCTACATTACCCACCCCCTTGCCGTCGCCACGCAACTTGCGTTGTGGCACATGGACATACAAGGCTTGTGCGCGGGCGTGATGCACGACGTACTCGAAGACACGGGCGTATCCAAAATCGAAATGGCGGCAGAATTCGGCGAAACCATCTCCGAGATGGTGGACGGACTTTCCAAACTCGAAAAACTCAAATTTGAAGATCATGCCGAGCATCAGGCGGAAAGTTTCCGCAAGCTCATTCTCGCCATGACCAAAGACGTGCGCGTGATCGTCGTCAAACTCGCCGACCGCCTGCACAATATGCGCACGCTCGGCTCCATGCGTCCCGACAAACGCCGCCGCATCGCCAAAGAAACCCTCGAAATCTACGCCCAAATCGCCAACCGCATCGGCTTGAACAACGCCTACCAAGAGCTTCAGGATTTATCGTTTCAAAACCTCCACCCGAACCGCTACGAAACCCTTAAAAAAGCGATGGACAACAGCCGCAAAAACCGCCGCGACGTCGTCGGCAAAGTTTTGCGCGCCTTCAGTCAGCGTTTGGTCGGCGCGAACATCGAAGCCAAAATCAAAGGTCGGGAAAAAAACCTGTACAGCATCCATCAAAAAATGTTGGCGAAAAAATTGCGATTTGCCGAAGTCATGGACATTTACGGATTCCGCGTCATCGTCAACAGCATTCCCGCGTGTTACGCCGCACTGGGCGCGCTGCACAATCTCTATCAGCCCAAACCCGGACGCTTCAAAGACTATATCGCCATCCCCAAAAGCAACGGCTACCAAAGCCTGCACACGACCCTGGTCGGCCCTTACGGCTTGCCCATTGAAGTCCAAATCCGCACACGCGAAATGGATGCCGTAGCCGAAGGCGGCATCGCCGGCCACTGGATATACAAATCCGGCGAAAACACCGTCGATCAAGCCGTCCTCCATACCAACCAATGGCTCAAAAACATCCTCGATTTGCAAGCCAGCAGCGCGAACGCTATCGAATTCCTCGAACACGTTAAAGTCGACCTGTTCCCCAACGAAGTCTATATCCTGACACCCAAAGGCAAAATCCTCACCCTGCCTAAAGGATCGACGCCCATAGACTTCGCCTACGCCGTTCACACCGACATCGGTCACAAAACCGTCGCCGCGCGTATCAACAACACCATGATGCCCCTGCGCACCAAACTCAAAACCGGCGACTCCGTCGAAATCATCACTTCCGAACACGCCAAGCCCAATCCGGCATGGCTGAATTTCACCGTTTCCAGCCGCGCGCGCAGCGCCATCCGCCAATACGTCAAAAACCTCAACCGCCACGACGCCATCGTCCTCGGCGAAAACCTCCTGCAAAAAGCCCTGTCCAGCCTGTTGCCCAAAGACGTATTGCTTTCAGACGACCTCAAAGAAAAATACCTTGCCGACCTCAACGACAAACAAACCTCGTTTGAAGAAGTCCTCTACAACGTCGGCATGGGGCATACCCTGCCCGTGTACGTCGCCATGCACATCGCCGAACTGGCAGGGCAGCACTTCGGCAGCGAAGTCAAACTCAGCCCCATCAAAGTCAACGACCAAGAAACCGGCCGCATCCATTTTGCCGAATGTTGCCACCCCGTCCCGGGCGATTCCGTCCGCGCCCTTTTGGTCAAAGACAAAGGCATGATTATCCACCGCGATACCTGTCCGACCCTGCTCAAATCCGACCCCGAACAGCAGCTTGATGCGAACTGGGAAGGAATAGGCAGCCATACCTACCGCACCGGACTCAGCATCCAGTCCGAAGACGCCCACGGCCTGCTCGCCCTTATGGCGCAAGCCATTTCCAACTCCGGCGCAGACATCGAATCCGTCGAAACCCCCAACAAAGCGCTGGCAGGTACGGAAGGCTTTGTCGAATTCAAGTTCATCATCAAAGTGAAGGACTTGGCGCAAATCAACCAAATCATTCACAACCTACACGCCATTCCCCAAGTGCGCAAAGTGGTCCGAAGCTAGGGAAGAAGGGCGGCAAAGCAGATGCCGTTTTGCCGCCTGATAGGGTTTAAGTTTTCTTAAAATCAAAAACAAAATCAGCAAGACGCGCGAAATACCACAAAGGTCGTCTGAAAACCGATATTCAAGGTTTTCAGACGACCTTCAAACTTGACAGGAACGACGCAATCAAAGATAATCCCGCAATTCATTTGCAGCCGCATCGACGGCATATCCGGCGCCAAGCCGACTTGTTAGGAGGTGATGTTTACATCACGGCGCGTATCCCGCCGGTCGCAAGACACCCGAGATACAAACAACCACTTTTTGACAAACCGCCCCTTTTTACCTTTCTCCATTTCGGCGGTTTGAAACCAGAATTCAATTTAAAGGAAATAAAATGCCTGCAATCCGCGTTAAAGAGAACGAACCCTTCGAAGTAGCCATGCGCCGTTTCAAACGTGCCGTAGAAAAAACCGGTCTGCTGACTGAGCTGCGCGCCCGTGAAGCTTACGAAAAACCGACTACCGAGCGCAAACGCAAAAAAGCCGCAGCCGTAAAACGCCTGCAAAAACGCCTGCGCAGCCAACAACTGCCTCCTAAAATGTACTAAACATCAATTGCAGGTCTGCCCTGTGATGCCGAAACACACCGCAAGGCTTGACCTGCGGTGTGTTTTGTTTTTCAGACGACCTGTAAGACGAGGGGGCGTCTGAAAAATAGAGAATCCCTAAGGCAGTATTTTCCATCTTTTCCCGAAAGTCATCCCATGAGCCTGAAAGCACAATTAACCGAAGACATGAAAACCGCGATGCGTGCCAAAGATCAAATTACTTTGAGCACCATCCGCCTCATCAATGCCGCCATCAAACAATTTGAAGTGGACGAGCGCACCGAAGCCGATGACGGCAAAGTGATTGCCATCATTACCAAAATGGTCAAACAGCGCAAAGACAGCGCCAACATCTACGCCGAAGCAGGCCGTCAGGACTTGGCAGACAAAGAAAATGCCGAAATCGAAATCCTGCACCGCTACCTGCCGCAAATGATGTCTGCCGAAGAAATCCGCACTGCCGTGGAAACCGTAATCGCCATGACCGGAGCTTCCGGAATGGCTGACATGGGCAAAGCCATGGGCGTGTTGAAAACCCAGTTGGCGGGCAAAGCCGATATGGGCGAAGTCAACAAAATCCTTAAAGCTGCGCTGACTTCATAATTGAATACCGACCGCTTTGGACGGATTCAAGAACAACAAAAAGGTCGTCTGAAAATGGAATTTCCGTTTTCAGACGATCTTTTTTAAGCTTAGGCTTACCGTTTGCCGATATTGTGAAATATCTTGCCCATATCGTTTAAGAAACGGGGTTCGCGCTGTATCAGGTAAACAATCAAGGGGATATTACCGATGGCGACGATCAGGTAAAGCAGGGAAATGCTGTCGAACAGCATCAAGAGTACCGCGCTTAAAATGGCAGCCGATACCATGAACACGCCATTGATAATGTTGTTGGCGGCGACGGCGTGGGCGCGGAAGGATTCGCTGCTGGCGGTTTGCAGCCAAGTGTAGAGCGGGACGGAGAAGAAGCCGCCGAAGAAGCCGATCAGCGTCATGACGAGCATGACGGGATACGCCATGCCTTGCGACAGGAACCAGGTGATGCCGTTGAGTTCGGTAAAGCGTTGCCCTTGGGTCAGCCATACCAAAATCAAGCCGAATACGGTCAAACCCGTCGTGCCGACGGTTACCAAGCCCAAGAGCAGGCGTTCGTGGCTGAGTTTTGCGCACAACACCGAGCCGGCGGCGATGCCGATGGAGAATAGGGCGAGCATGAGGTTGAAGACGTTGTCGTTGCCGCCCAAATGGATTTGCGTGAAAGTCGGCAGTTGGGTGGTGTAAACCGAGCCGATAAACCAAAACCATGATATGCCGATGATGGATGTGAAGACGGAATCATATTGCGCGGTTTCGCGCAGGAGCGCGTGCGTACCTTTGACGATGTTCCATTCGATTTTGGTGTTGGGGGCTTTGGCGGGGACGTTAGGCATGAAGAAGCTGGTCAGCGTGCCGCCGATGGCGACGAGCAAGACTAAGATGCCGACGACGGAGGGCGGCAAGCCTGCGACGGACGTGCCTAAAATCTGACCGAACAAAATGGCGATGAACGTTCCCGATTCGATCAGGCTGTTGCCCATAATCAGCTCTTTGTCGTTGAGGTAATCGGGCAGGATGGCGTATTTCAGCGGGCCGAACAGTGTCGATTGCGCGCCCATGCAAAACAGGCAGACCAAGAGCAGCGGGGCAGACTGTATATAAAAGCCGAACGCCGCCACAGCCATGATCACGATTTCCAATACTTTAATCCATCGCGCCAAGACGGCTTTATCGAATTTGGTGCTCAGTTGTCCGGACAGCGCGGAAAACAGGAAATACGGCAGGATAAACAGCAACGCGCCTAAGTTCAGCATTTGGCTGGCGGGCAGGAAGTCGTTTTTGCCCAAACCGTAAAAGCTGATCATCACAAACAGCGCGGTTTTGAACATATTGTCGTTGAACGCGCCCAGAAACTGCGTGCCGAATAGTGGGGCGAAACGGCGGCTGGTCGGGAAATTCAGATTGTCTTTTTTGAGGCTCATTTTTCGGATTCTTGTTCTTCTTTTTCTATTTCGTTTTCAAGCAGCTTGTCGGTGGAATCATCGTCCATCAGGATGCGGTGTGCCGGTCCTTCGAGATCGTCAAACTGTCCGTTTTTGCCCGACCACCAGAAAAAATAGCCTATGGCAAACGCCAAAATAATGCTGATGGGCACTAAGATAAACATACTTTCCATCACATCGCTCCGGTCAAATCGGTTAAGACAAAAGTCTGTCCCGATACGGTCAGATATTCGTTGCGCAGCGAGCCGACGGGGGCGTCGTCGAAAAACAGCTCGATACGGTCTTTCACGACGCGCCAATATTGCGGAATCTCGGTTTGCCCGAAAGGCGCCAAAACCTCCGCCGCCGCGCCTTCTTCACTTTGCAGCTTGATGGCGAAACGCCCGCTCTGCGGCTGCGTTTCGGATTCATCATCCGGCAGCATGATGAAAAAGCCCACATGGGCGCCTTGTTGCGTATGGATACTGAAATAGTGCATATCAAAGAATCTTAAAAGGCTGCCGCTGTTTTCAGACGACATAGTGAATACAAAAACTTTCTAAATGTAACAGTTTGACACGCCCCTGCAAAGGGCTTTACGCCCCCGCGTTCGACAGGTTGTCTGAAAACAAACCGTTTCCCTTTAAACATCAATATCTTCCTTTATCGCTTTCCGCCTGCTCCAAGTCAAACATTAAGCCAAGCAGCCGCCCCCGTTTTTTGCTAGAATAGCGCGGTTTACATTCATCAACCGATTTCAGACGACCCCGTCCAACCGGCGGCGGCAGAAACCACACGGAAAGCAATATTCATAAAGTTGCCCCATTCCGAATGTAGCGGTCATTTTTCTTTCATAGATTTTACGCCACCAACCGATACGGCCTGCCGCGCAGATGCCCGGCTCGAACCTCAAGCGCATCCACTATGCCTGCGGGAGATGTTTGGCGGTATATCCACGACAAAGAACAGATTGCCGATACTGCCCGCACAGGTCGTCTGAAACATCCAGGAGCCACAACAAATGACCCAAAAACTCATCTTAGTTTTGAACTGCGGCAGCTCATCCCTCAAAGGCGCCGTGCTGGATAACGACAGCGGAGAAGTCCTGCTCAGCTGCCTTGCCGAAAAACTCAACCTGCCCGACGCTTACATCACGTTCAAAGTAAACGGCGAAAAACACAAAGTCGACCTGTCTGCCAAGCCCGACCACACCGGCGCAGTTGAAGCCCTGATGGAAGAACTCAAAGCCCACGGCCTCGACAGCCGCATTGGCGCCATCGGCCACCGCGTCGTCAGCGGCGGCGAACTGTACAGCGAATCCATCCTCGTTGACGACGAAGTCATCGCCGGCATCGAAAAATGTATCCCGCTCGCCCCCCTGCACAACCCCGCGCACCTCTTGGGCCTGCGTGCCGCACAAAGCATTTTCAAAGGCCTGCCCAACGTTGTCGTGTTCGACACCGCTTTCCACCAAACCATGCCGGAACACGCCTACACATACGCGATTCCGCATGAACTGTATGAAAAATACGGCTTGCGCCGCTACGGCGCACACGGTACCAGCTACCGCTACGTTTCTGATGAAACCGCCCGTTTCCTCGGCAAAGATAAAAAAGACCTGCGCATGGTGATTGCACACTTGGGTAACGGCGCGTCCATTACCGCCGTCGCCAACGGAGAATCACGCGATACCAGCATGGGACTGACCCCGCTGGAAGGCCTCGTGATGGGTACGCGCAGCGGCGACATCGATCCCGCAGTCTTCGGCTTCCTCGCTGAAAACGCCAACATGACCATCACTCAAATCACCGACATGTTGAACAAAAAATCCGGCCTGCTCGGCTTGTCCGGCCTGTCCAACGACTGCCGTACCATCGAAGAAGAATCCGGCAAAGGCCATCCCGGCGCGAAACTCGCCCTGGACGTCTTCATCTACCGCCTCGCCAAATACATCGGTAGCATGGCTGTGGCAGCCGGCGGTCTGGACGTACTCGTCTTCACCGGCGGTATCGGCGAAAACTCCGACATCATCCGCGAGCGCGTACTCGGCTACCTGGGCTTCCTCGGTCTGAAAGCCGACCACGAAGCCAACCTGAAAGCCCGCTTCGGTAACGCAGGCGTGATTACGACTGCCGACAGCGCAGCCGTCGCCGTTGTTATCCCGACCAACGAAGAATTGATGATTGCACACGACACTGCCCGTCTGAGCGGCCTGTAATACAGCGAGTCATCCGATAAAAAACCTGCCGAAAACGGCAGGTTTTTTGTTTGTGCTGCAAAAAAGCATGATTTGTCTGCATGACCCGCTTCGGGATTTTCTCTCCGCCGTCAAACGAAAGGGGAGGGTGTAGGTTTTTCTGCTTCGTATCCAACGATCCCCATCACGTTTTCCTCCCTTTCGGCAAGAGCGGCGATAAGTTGCTTTTCATTAAAAAGGTCGTCTGAAAAACATTTTCAGACGACCTTTTCATCGCTATGGCTTCACAGGCTTCAAAGTCGGCAAAACCGTATCCCAAATCGCCAGCACTTCGGCTTCGCTGCGCTTCGTTCCGTCTTTTTTCTCAGCACCAAACTGCATCATGATGCGCGGGTCGCCACCGTCGCGTTCCCAAAAGAACATATATTTGTTACCGCCCCATTTCACCAATTTTTCCTCGCCCGACATACCGTTGATGGTACGTTTGCCTTGGCGGATGGTGCGGGTTAGCGCTTTAACCATTGCGCCTTTCCCCAGATTTACCTTACGTTGCAGCAGCGTCGGCTCGCCTGCCTCCAGTACGTCGCCGTGCATGATTTCCAGACTCATATCGTGTTGTTTGGCAAATTCGACGGTGCTATGGACTTCAAACGGTTTTTTGCCGTCGTCCGCGATAAAACCGCCTATCAGACAAATGCCGTGTTTATTTGGCACTTCAAATTCCTGTCTGGTTTTCAACCCATTGAGGATTTCTTGGCGGAATTTTTTCTCCATGGTGTTTATTGCTTCTTTTTCTTGGGTTTTCCAGTTGGCAGGGGCTTTGCCATGATCAGAAGGAATGCGGAAATAACTACGCACAATATAAGCATCATCATTATCCAGCTTGAAATATAAATCGGCTTCGTAGGGCATACCGTCATCCCCAACAAGATCTTCCCAACCAAATCCTTCCTACGCGTTACCTGCATCATTGCCCGATCCGGAATCAGGGTACGGGTATCGACGACAATTTTTGTTCCTGCTCTACCATTTTGCTTAAACTCGTTGATATTCCTAACGTTTCTCTTCCAGTCGTTAAACATAACCATCACACTCCAGCCATTGTAATCAAGATGCGTACTGCCGTGACGGCGTTTGGACGGCAGGCGCAATTGATAGCGGCCGCTGCAATAGGGCTGTTCGGTCCAGTAGGTGGTATCGATGGCGGATTGGGTGACGGTCGGCGAAGTTTCTGCCGATGGGGAAACGGTGGGCGTGCAGGCTGCGACGGCAAGTATTAGGGACAGCGTAGTCAGACGGATGGACATGGATAAGCTCCGTGATAGATAGGGGTCGTCTGAAAGTATAGTTTGATTCAGACGACCTTTGTCATAAAACGGGCTTGGCGGTATTTATTCGACATGGGCGGGCATTTCGCGCGTCCGTAAGATGGGCGGTATGGCGATAATGTCGGTAGGGAAAATGACGGTTTGGCTTTATAATCTGATTCATTCTTTTCAGGCAGACCATTATGGAACACGATTCAAACGAAACCATGCGTCTTTCCAAGCGTATGGCGCAATTGGGCTTATGCTCGCGCCGCGAGGCGGACAGTTACATCGAGCAAGGCTGGGTCAAGGTCAACGGGCAAACCGCCGTACTCGGTCAGAAAGTGACCGAACGCGACCGCATCGACCTCAACCGGCAGGCGCATGAAAAACAGGCGGAGCGCGTCACCATCCTGCTCAACAAGCCCGTCGGCTACGTCAGCGCGCAGGCGGAAAAAGGCTACAAATCCGCCGCCGAGCTGATTACCGCCGACAACCGTTGGGAAGGGGACGACAGCCGCATTCCGTTCAGCGAAAAACACAAATTCGGCTTGGCGCCAGCCGGTCGGCTGGACATCGATTCCGTCGGATTGCTGGTGTTGACGCAGGACGGCCGCATCGCCAAGCAGCTTATCGGCGAAAACAGCGGCAGCGAAAAAGAATATCTGGTGCGCGTGCGCGGCAAATTGGACGAAAAAGGGCTTGGCTTGCTCAACCACGGATTAAGTTTGGACGGCGAGAAACTGCGCCCCGCCAAAGTAGAATGGCAAAACGAAGACCAACTGCGTTTCGTGTTGAAACAAGGCAAAAAGCGGCAAATCCGCCGTATGTGCGAACTCGTCGGTTTGCGCGTCGTCGGGCTGAAGCGGATTCGGATGGGTAAAGTCAAACTGGGCAAACTGCCGCCCGGCAAATGGCGTTATCTGCGGGCAGACGAGTCGTTTTGATTGGGTTTGAACTTGGGAATGACGGCAAGAGGTCGTCTGAAAACGTCACTGTATCCGTTTTATAAAGATAAGAATATGAATTTAGAAACCAAAATTCCGCCGCCGGCGGTATGTTTTATCTGCGCATTGCTGATGTATGCCTCTGCGCAAGTATCCACGCTGGCAGGCATACTGCCGCGCTTTCCTATATTGCTGTCGGTTGTTTTGATAGCGTTTGGGACGGCGTTGGGCGTATTAGGTGTGTGGGCGTTTCGCCGTGTGCGTACGACCGTCAGCCCGTTCAACCCCGAACAAACCGAACACTTCGTTTCAGACGGTGTGTACCGTTTCAGCCGCAACCCGATGTATGCGGGCATGGGCTTCTGGCTGGCGGCATGGGCGGGACACTTAGCGCATCCGCTGCCGTGGCTGTTTTTGGCGGTATTTTCCGCCTATATGACGCGTTTCCAAATCATGCCTGAAGAACGCGTTTTGGCGCGGAAATTCGGTGCTGAGTATGAAGCGTACTGCCGACGCGTCCGCCGTTGGTTATAAAAGCGGCAACGTCAAATCGGGTATCGCCCCTGCGCCTTTGTGGCATGAAATGATCCGGCTGCGCCGATTAGCCCTGATTGTGTGAATCCGCGATGGTTCAAATCAAACAAAAGGTCGTCTGAAACCCCAAAACAAGGTTTCAGACGACCTTTTTAGTCAACTGCCTGCGTCAAATTAATGATGACCGCAGCCGCATTCTTTTTTCATGTCGATAACCATGCGGCCGGTGATTTTGCCTTCGCGCATTTCTTGGAAAATCGCCGGAGCTTCGTCCAAGGCGCGCAGTTGGACTTTCGGTACGACCAAGCCTTCTGCGCCGAATTGGAAGGCTTCTTCCAAGTCTTTGCGCGTACCGACCAGCGAGCCGACCACTTCGATGCCGTCCAAGACCAGACGCGGGATGGACAAGTCCATAGATTCGGGCGGCAGGCCGATGGCAACGACGCGACCGCCCGCGCGGACGCAGTCCACGGCGGAGTTGAACGCGGCGGCGGATACGGCGGTAACAACGGCTGCATGTGCGCCGCCGGTTTTTTCCTGAATCACTTTGGCGGCGTCTTCTTTGGCGGCGTTAATGACTAAATCTGCACCGCTTTCTTTAGCGAATGCCAGTTTTTCATCGTTGATGTCGATGGCGACGACGTGTGCGCCGAATACTTTTTTCGCGTATTGGACACCCAAGTTGCCCAAACCGCCCGCGCCGTAAACGGCAATCCATTGTCCCGGACGCACGCCGGAAACTTTCACGCCTTTGTAAGTGGTTACGCCGGCGCAGGTGATGCTGGAGGCTTGCGCGGGGTCGAGGCCGTCGGGCACTTTGACGGCGTAGTCTGCATCGACGATACAGTGGGTCGCCATGCCGCCGTCGGCGGTGTAGCCTGCGTTCAATACGGAACGGCACAAGGTTTCGCGTCCGGTATTACAGTATTCGCACGAACCGCAGCTTTGGAACAACCATGCGATGCTGACGCGGTCGCCGACTTTCAGGGCGTTCGCGCCCGGAGCGACTTCTTTGACGATGCCGATGCCTTCGTGCCCCAACACGCGGCCCGGTTTTTCGCCGTAGTCGCCTGCCGCAACGTGCAAGTCGGTATGGCACACGCCGCAATATT
The DNA here is from genome assembly GCF_000260655.1 of Neisseria sicca VK64. Taxonomy (GTDB): domain Bacteria; phylum Pseudomonadota; class Gammaproteobacteria; order Burkholderiales; family Neisseriaceae; genus Neisseria; species Neisseria sicca_B. Next base: position 2,315 of record NZ_AJMT01000056.1, on the reverse strand, counting down.
CGACTTCAACCAACGCCTCGCCGTATTCCAACGGGCGCAGTTCGCGTTCTACAACTTCTACATCGCCTGCTACATTTTGATTCACAACAACTGCTTGCATCTTCATGGTGTTCTCCTTGGCATTCGTAAGAAATCCGTAAACGGTTGGGCGGGATAACGCCTTTCCTGTAAATGAGAATACTCCCCTTCATTTCGCCGTGTCAACACCCTATCTTTTTGAAAAATAAGGAATAAAATGTTATACCATAACATTTAAATTATAAGGATATATCCGCGAAGATTCTGAAAAATTCTTACACATATCATGTAAAAAAGGTCGTCTGAAAACTTTAAATATATTAACAAACACGCTTTGTTTCCATACGGGGTCAAGCCTTATCGGTTTAAATTTCCTATTTTAGAAAATTACATATTTGGAATTTTGAGAACGTTATCATTTTTAGTGCTTGAACTGAAAGAGAAAAAATACTATCCTGTTTTTAGACGACGTTTGAGGAACGTCCAAAACCTAAGAAAGACAACCAAGGAGACAGCATCATGGCAAAAGATTTAAATGTGTTTGATAAAGAGTACGGCCTCTTGATTAACGGCGTGTGGACAAAACCCGGCGTGCTTTTGGATTCGTACAATCCTGCCAACGGCGAAGTATTGGCGAAATTCACCGACGCGACTGACGCCGATGTCGATGCCGCTGTCGCCGCCGCGCAGGAAGCGTTCAAAACATGGCGCAAAACCACCACTACCAAACGCGCCGCCATACTCAACAAAATCGCCGATGTGATTGACGACAACCTGGAATTGTTCGCTTTGCAAGAAACGCTGGACAACGGCAAACCTATTCGCGAAACCCGTGCCGCCGACATCCCGTTGGCTTCCGACCATTTCCGCTACTTTGCTAGCGTGATCCGTGGCGAAGAAGGCACTGCTACCCAGCTTGACTCCGAAGACCTGTCTATCGTCCTGCGCGAACCCATCGGTGTAGTCGGTCAAATTATTCCGTGGAACTTCCCCTTCCTGATGGCGGCTTGGAAAATCGCACCCGCACTTGCCGCAGGCTGCACCATCGTCATTCACCCGTCTTCCAGCACTTCGCTGAGCCTGTTGTCGTTCGCCCAAAAAATCAACCACTTGCTGCCTAAAGGCGTGCTGAACATCATCACCGGACGCGGTTCTAAATCCGGCGAATACATGTTGCACCATAAAGGCTTCAACAAACTCGCCTTTACCGGTTCGACCGAAATCGGTCGCCACATCGGCATCGCCGCCGCCGAAATGCTGATTCCCGCCACCTTGGAGCTGGGCGGCAAATCCGCCAACATCTTCTTTGACGATATGCCGTTCGACAAAGCCCTCGAAGGCGCGCAAAAAGGTATTTTGTTCAACCAAGGCCAAGTGTGCTGCGCCGGTTCGCGCATCTTCGTACAAGAAGGCATTTACGACAAATTCGTCAACGCCTTGGCGGAAGAGTTCAAAAAAATCAAAGTCGGCCTGCCTTGGGAAGACGATACCCAAATGGGTTCGCAAGTCAACGCCGGCCAGCTCGAAACCATTTTGAAATACGTCAAAATCGGCGAACAGGAAGGCTGCCGCATCATCACCGGCGGTAAAAAAATCGAAGGCGAGTTGGGCAAAGGCGAATTTGTCGAGCCGACCTTGATCGAAGCCGGCAGCAACAGCGCCCGTGTCGCCCAAGAAGAAATCTTCGGCCCGGTTGCTACTGTGATTAAATTCAAAACCGAAGAAGAAGTCATCAAAATGGCCAACGACAGCGAATACGGCTTGGGCGGCGCAGTGTGGAGTACCGACATCAACCGCTGCCTGCGCGTTTCCAACGCGCTGGAAACCGGCCGCGTTTGGGTGAACTGCTACAACCGCCTGCCCGCAGGCGCACCGTTCGGCGGCTACAAAACTTCAGGCATCGGTCGCGAAACCCACAAAATGATGCTCGCCGCGTACACGCAGGTGAAAAACATCTACATTTCCACCCGCGAAGAGCGCGAAGGCTTCTATTGATTGCCTGCTGAACATTGTTTATTGATGTAGAAAAAAGGTCGTCTGAAAATTGAACTGGCCCCCAAATCTTGGACACTCATAAAAGCCTATTCAGGCACTCTGTGTAAGCTGGGTTCTGTATGCGACAGGACTCAGCTTTTTCAATTTCAAACTGCAACGCTCCCGGTTGTAGTAATCCATATAGTCATCTATCTGCTTCATCAATTCATCCACCGTCAATTCTCCTGCGTTATAGAAACACTCCGTCTTTAACACCGCAAAGAAGCTTTCCATCGGCGCATTGTCCCAACAGTTCGCCTTTC
>NZ_AJMT01000055.1:0-1105 GCF_000260655.1 Neisseria sicca VK64 | reverse complement strand
TTGCCGAAAAAGCTGACAAGGCAAATAAAGCAGTGGATGAGTTGGCTGAACGTGCTGCTTTATCCATTGCGGAAAACGCTCAACAAATTGATGGCTTTAAAGAAGGCGATGAAATCGTCGTTACCGATGCTGATGGTGTCAAATCTGTCAAAAAAGCTACCAAAGAAGATGTTGAACAAGATGAGTTTGGCGGACTGGGCTTGAAAGAAGTTGTTGCACAACATGACCAAAGTTTTGCTGATTTGACCGCTGAGACTGAACGAGCCAAAAAGGCTGCCGAACAAGCCGCATTTGCAGCAATCGAAAATGCCCAAGAACTCAACGGTTTCAAAGAAAAAGATGAAATCATCGTTACCGATGATAATGGTGTTAAGTCTGTTAAAACAGCAACCGAAGAAGACGTTAAAGCCGACGAGTTCAAAGGTCTGGGCTTGAAAGAAGCTGTGAAAGATACCCACAAAGCTGCGGCGCAAGCTACATTGGCAGCAATTGAGAATGCTCAAGAGCTCAACGGTTTCCAAGAAGGCGATCAAATTGTTGTAACTAAAGATGATGGTTCAAAAGTCATCCGTACCGCCACAAAAGAAGATGTTGAAAATGCCGATTTTGAAGGCATGGGTTTGAAAGAAGTTGTTGCAGCACATGATGAAACGCTGGATGGTTTGAATAAAGCTGTTACCGAGAACAGCGAAGCGCTGGTAAAAACAGCAGCAGTTGTTAATGACATCAGCGCCGATGTAAATGCCAATAAAGCGGCAATCGAAACCAAAGCTGACAAAACTGATTTCGAAGAATTGGCAAAATACACTGCCGATATGGGCAAAAAAGTTAACGACATCGGTGACGAAGTTACCAGCCTGAGTGATGCGACTACAACAGCTGTTGCCCGTATTGATGAAGACATCGTTAATTTGAAAAAAGCAGGCTTAACTGCAGCCGATGCTTTAGAAGCTAACCGCCAAGACATTGATGCCAATAAAGCAGCCATCGGAACTAAAGCCGACAAAGCCGACTTCGAAGAATTGGCAAAATACACTGCCGACATGGGCAAAAAAGTTAACGATATCGGTGATGAAGTAACTGCCCTGAGCGACGCGACTAGCGC
>NZ_AJMT01000054.1:0-4067 GCF_000260655.1 Neisseria sicca VK64 | reverse complement strand
ATCTGCCTTGACGCTGATGCAAACCCTCAAGCACAACCTTCCCGACACCCTCGTCATCGGCATCAGCCATCAATCTGAAATCCAAGCCTTGTTCGGACGTAAAGTTAATTTAAAACCACTCGACGAACTTGCAAACCGTTCAGATTAGTAATATAGTTCTTTCTGACTAGTTTCATAGTTCTTTAGGGTTACTTTTAAAACTCCTTGGATAGCCTCCGCCAGCTCCCGGCAGGAGGCGTTTTTTTGCCCGCAGTTTTTTGCCTGCGCTTAAGACATTGAATTTCAAAGCACCCGGCCAATATCAACCGCACTAAAAAAGGTCGTCTGAAAAACATTTCTGCTTTTCAGACGACCTCTTGCCATATCCAAATTCAAATAGAGAAATCTTCGACCACCGGCGTATAAAGAATACGGTCCACCACATCCCGCGTCAGCTTCGGCGAGAACATTTCGATAAAATCGTAGGTATAACCGCGAAGATAAGTATCCGAGCGTACTGCAATCCAAATGGGCGAAGGCTCAAACAGATGCGCTGCATCGACCAATTCCAAATCCGCATCCTTCTCCGGATCAAATGCCATCTTCGCCATCAACCCGACCCCAAGCCCCAGTCGGACATAAGTCTTCAAGACATCCGTATCCGCTGCCGACAACACCACATCCGGATTATCCAAATGCGCCTTATTAAAAGCACGCGCAATACTGCTGCCCTGATTAAATGCAAATTCGTAAGTAATCAGGGGAAACGAAGCCAAATCCTCAATACTTAAAGGATTCATACATTCCAACAAAGGATGCTCTTTCGGCACGATGACCGCATGGTTCCATTCATCACACGTCAACTTGCTCAGTTCGGGATGATCGTCAATCCGCTCCGTCACAATCGCAATATCCGCCTCGCCATTGCTGACCATTTGCGCAATAGCAGCAGGGCTCCCCTGCTTGATCGTCAGATTGACCCTCGGATAACGCTTCACAAAATCCGCCACAATCAAAGGCAGCGCATAGCGTGCCTGCGTATGCGTCGTCGCAATCGTCAGAGCACCGCTGTCGTGATCGGTAAACTCGCTGCCGATATTCTTAATATTTTGGACATCGCGCAAAATCCGTTCCGAAATTTCCAACACCGCCTTACCCGGCTGGGAAACAGACACCACACGCTTGCCGCTGCGTATAAAAATCTGCACCCCCAGTTCTTCTTCCAAAAGGCGGATTTGCTTGGAAATACCCGGTTGCGAAGTAAATAGCGCATCCGCAGCCTCAGATACATTCAAATTATGGCGGTACACCTCCAACGCATACCGCAATTGCTGTAATTTCATAGGTAGTCCGGTTGTATTGTGTTTGTATGTTTTATACGACAAGCGGCACATAATTTAACATATTTTGCCGGATTTGTCGGACATCCAAAAAACACACAAGGAAGTTTTTGTTTTCAATAAAACTATACATATAAACTATGAAAACCGTCTTTACAGCACGCAAACTCTTGTTGCGTTTACGCAACTGCAAATAGAAACAGACCCGAATTTCCTGATAAATAAATGACACAAGCTTGATTTTTAGGCATGATTCACCATTAGGAGGCAAGCAGTTTCATGTTTTTATCAAGGCATCGAGTATTGACAGTCTGTACCATGCTTCTTTATAGTGCAAACTGATATATCCGATTTGCCGCTGTTTTATGCTGCGGCCTGTATATTGGTAATTTGCTGCGGCTGCTTCCTGTATCCGCCGCATAACAATTTTGATGAGGGAATAAAATGACCAAACAGCTGAAATTAAGCGCATTGTTCGTTGCATTGGTTGCTTCAGGCACTGCAATGGCAAGTGAAGCGCACACCAAACACGGCTACACCGTAAGCAGCCAATCTCAAGAAGTCGTCCGTAACAACTACGGCGAGTGCTGGAAAAACAGCTACTTCGACAAAGAAACCCAAGGTCGTGTCGAATGTGGTGACCGCGAAGCGGTAGCCGCAGTTCAACAAGCTCCCGAATACGTTGACGAAACTGTTTCCCTGTCTGCGAAAACCCTGTTCGGCTTCGACAAAGACATCCTGCGTCCTGAAGCTCAAGAAAACCTGAACAGCCTGGCCCAACGCCTGAGCAACGAAAACGTACAAACCGTACGTATCGAAGGTCACACCGACTTCATGGGTTCTGAAGAGTACAACCAAAACCTGTCTGAACGTCGTGCCAACGTAGTGGCCAACTACTTGGTAGGTCGTGGCGTTCCTTCCAGCAAAGTTTCCGCTACAGGTCTTGGCGAGTCTCAAGCTCAAATGACTGCTACTTGTGAAGCAGAAGTAGCAAAACTGGGCAAAAAAGTATCCAAAGCCAAAAAACGCGCTGCTTTGATCGCATGTATCGAGCCTGACCGTCGCGTTGATGTGAAAATCCGCAGCACTGTTACCAAACAAGTTGCCCCGGGTCAAACAATTGAAGGTCAAGGCGAACGTCCTGCAGTGGATGAAGGCTGGATTCCTTCTCCATACAACGGCGTACACGGCTACGCTAAGCCTTAATCGAAACATCCCAGAAACCCCGCTTCCCTGCGGGGTTTTTATTTTGTCGGATTAACGTTGATACAAAGGTCGTCTGAAAAATCGAGATTTGGCTTCTTTTCACTTTGCCACAACTTCCCCTTCAGACGACCTAGATTTTCCTCATGAATCCTTTTCTACCTCTTCTCTTCTCGATCAATCTATCTGATAGAAGCTGAAAATTTCGGTATCAACCCGCCATATATCGCCGTCACCATTTGACACAGATAATAACCAAATACAAAAAATTAAAAAGCGTACAAAAGCAAAAGGTCGTCTGAAACCAGAAAACCTGTTTTCAGACGACCTTTATTTGCAATACCGTTTACCGGAAGATTATTTCTTCGAGCCGACGAATGCGCCTACCGTATTGCCGCTAGAGAATCCGCCTGCAACTTCCGCTGCATTTTTGCCAAAGAAACCGCCTTTGACTTGGGTCGCACCGGATTGTTCAAACTTGTTGCCGCTAATTTGGGCATTAACAGCAATGTTGTCGCCAAATTTAGCATCACGAGAGATAGTGCCTGTTAATTTTTTACTGTCAAAATTGGCAGTCAACTCTGTGCGGGTAATATCGTAATTTGCGCCGCTATGCATAGAGGCAACGCTGGTGTTGTAATGAACTTGCCCTTTAGGCAGCTCGGCTGCGGGCGTAAAGTGTCCGCTGAAGAAAGCTTGTTTTTTGCCGTTAACTTCCAACACGCCGGCAGTAGCGTTTGCTGAAGCGGTATTGACCAAGAATTTCTGTACGGATTTCGGCTCGCCGGATGCAATTCCTGAAATAAAACCAGGGACTTTGCCTTTCCAATTATTCAAAGAAATACCGCCGCTTTGGGTCAGATCAAAATCCACTCCGTCAACGCGGATGTGTTTGATGTTGCTATTATCGATGGCAATGCTATTACCGCCAACTGTTTGCTGTGCAGCGGTAGGAACCGCCGGAGTAGCAGGAGTTTTAGGAGCAGTAGGCGTTTTACCCGTCTCAGGTTTTGCAGGAGTTGTCGTTGATGGGGGAGTTGCAGGCTTCTGCGACGTTGATGGGTTGCTTGGACCTGCGTTAGGCGTAGATTGTGAAGAAGGAGTGGAATTTCCACCACCGCCCCCACCTCCGCAGGCAGCCAAAGTTGCTGTACAAATCAATGCAAGTACTTTTTTCATGTCGTATCATCCTTTTTTAAATTGAATCTCGAAGTTTCTGTATTCGGGAACAAGTCTTGATTGTGCTTGCGATGCACCTGAATCAATGACTTAGACATTTTATACTAAAAAGGTAAGTCGACCCATATGTAATAGTTAATTCAAGTAAATTTACAAACAAAATATAACTAAATTATGACTAAGTTAACAATTTATTGGCAGGAAACACATAAAATCAACTCACTTTTTCAGACGACCTGCATTTTCCTCATGAATCCTTTATAATCTCTTCCTTTATAAATCAATATCTTTCGAAAGAAGCAAAATGCCCGATTTCCGTCAAGATTTCCTCAAGTTTGCGCTGGCACAGAATGTATTGAAATTCGG
>NZ_AJMT01000053.1:0-21107 GCF_000260655.1 Neisseria sicca VK64 | reverse complement strand
AACCAGTACGGCGTTGCCTCGCCTTGTCCTGATTTAAATTTAATCCACTATATTCTCTAAGGGGTCATCTGAAAACGGTTTAGGCGATGCGTTGGCGCATTTGCTCGAAAAGGCATACCGTTGCCGCCATGGCGACGTTTAACGACTCGGTCTGTCCCAGCATCGGGATTCTGACGCTGCCGTCGACTTTTTCCAAAATTTCCTGACTCACGCCGCTGCCTTCATTGCCGAAAACCCAAGCGCAAGGAGCATTTAAATCCAGTTGATACAAGTCGGAAGGATTGCGCCCGTCCAAAGCGGTCGCCCATATTTTGTCCTGATAAGCATCCAGCCAATGCGGTAGAAAAACGCGGCTGTATATGTCCAGCAGAAAATGCGCCCCCATACCCGCACGCAATACTTTGGGCGACCAAATATCGACGCAGTCATTACCCAACACAATCTGCCTGATGCCCGAAGCTGCCGCGCTGCGTAAAACCGTCCCGACATTGCCCGGGTCTTGCAGCCTGTCCAACACCACGCAGTCGCCGCTTAAAGGCAAATCCCCTTGCGGCGGAATCTCTATCCAAGTCATCACATCGTCGGCATCGTTCAGACTGGTGATTTTAGACAAGGCTTCGTTTCCGACCCAAGTAATACCATCTTCGTCCAAACTACTGATTAAATTTCGGATTTCAGGATGCGTGTTTTTACTTTCGGGCAAATACACTTGCTTGGGCGTGTATCCCGCCTCTAAATAGACCTGCAAAAGATGCACGCCTTCCAACACGGTTTGTCCGTATTCACGGCGTGCTTTAGATTGTGTCAACAGCTTGGACAAATGCTTGAGCTGCTCGTTTTGCGCGGAGGTAATCAATTTCATGTGCCGCATTATATAGCGGATTCAAATAAAAAGGATACAGAAAGGCAGCGGCACAATACCGTCCGACTTTGTTCAACCCACTTTTTCAGACGACCTCAAGATGCATCCGATCAAAAACAAAATCCCTGCCCGAATAGCTCGGGAAGGGATTTCTCTACTTGATGGAAATCTGTATCTCTATGCAGCTTAATGAACGACGGAGTCCTGTTGAACCTGCGTTTCAGTTCGAACCGTAGTCTGACTCACACCTTTATCATTCTTTGCGGATTCAGGCATTACCACGGCATCCGAAGCATTTTTGGCTGTCGGATTAGCGGCTACAGGTACGATATTTTCCTGTTGGTTTTTGGTTTCAACAGCTTTTTCAGCAACCATGCCTGAAGATTCGCCCTTCACTTGCGGACCGAATTGCCATACGGCGACGGCAACCGCTGCCACGCTGGCGGCGACGGCGAAGGATTTGAAGAAGGAACTGTTCGCAGCCTGTACTTCCTTAACAACAGGCATCACAGCGGCAACTTCGGCTTCATGACGCTGTTTGTGTTCTTCGCTGATTTCCGCAAGCGTAGCGGTAAATGCCGCGCTTTGCATGAAATCCGCATCACGCCCTGTCCCTTCTTTATAGCGCATGCAATCGCCTAACAGATGGTACTCGTACCACGCTTCGGCAGCGGCATCGTCGGACAACAGACGGTCAAGCATTTCTTCGCTTACTTGGTCTCCATCCATCAGTATGGAAACATATTCTCTTGTTGTATCCATAGTTGTTACCATTTTTTTACCACCTTTGATTTTCAGAGGTTTCCAGCAGCGGCCTCAAATCTTTTGCTATTACTTCCCGCGCCCTGAAAATACGGGAGCGGACCGTTCCTATCGGACAATCCATAATTTTGGCTATTTCCTCGTAAGACAAACCGTCCATTTCCCGCAGGGTAATGGCTTTGCGTAAGTCTTCGGGCAAATGCGAAATTGTTGATTCGACTGTTTGCAGGATTTCCCGATTGATCATTTCAGCTTCCGGCGTATGGTAATCCGCAATCTGATCCGACAAATCCAGAATATCCCCGTCTTCGTTAGCAGCCTCTGCACTGACGAACGGCTGCTTTCCTGATGTTACTAAGAAATTCTTGGCTGTATTGATGGCAATCCGGTACAACCAAGTATAAAAAGCACTCTCACCCCGGAAATTCGGCAAGGCCCGATAAGCCCTAATCATTGCCTCTTGCGCCACATCATTGACTTCGTGTTCGTCTTTGACAAAACGGGAAATCAATCGAATGAGCCGACGCTGATATTTGGACATCAGCAACTCAAATGCTTTTTGTTCGCCCTTCTGCGCGCGCTCTACCAAGGCCTGATCAATCTGGCGATCATTCATATCTTACCTTTTATAATAACTGCATTATAAGCTATAAAATAGTAAAGCGTGCCGTGCCAGTTAAAGACAACTGCCGCCGTATTTAGTTCCATTTATATCTCAAAAATTTTCCGTAAACCGGTAAAAAACCGTCAAACCCTTGAAAATCGTGGCTTACCGTAAGGTTAACAATAGCAATGCAGTTTCCGTCAGTATTTGTGATAATCGGCCAGCATTTTCTGACGAACGGTACAATATGGTTTTCTTGCAACACTTTCTTAACGTTTTTATACAAAAAACCTACATTCATCATATCATCACTGCCCGCCGTCCGAATGATCCCTTCTTCTTCCAAGACCGATTCCGGCAATCCGTTGCGGTGCGGCACCAGAAAAAAGCCGTTTTCTTGGAGAATATCTTTCAGACGACCTCTGACTTCTTTTCCCTTTATCCAATCCGCGTCTGCGAACTGGTTTTGTTTCAATATGAATAAAAAATCCCGGTATAAACATACCGATGTTTCGCCGAACTGCCATTGTGCAGTTTCTGCCTCCAACAGTATCCGCGCGAAATCCGCCAGCTTTCTCGGAGAACTTTCCACAATCCCATTCTCCTTAAAAAACCGCCAAAGAATCCGGCTGCGGCGCGCTTCGCTGAATGTCTGCCAGCGGCTGACTTGGAAACGCCCGCTTTGGCAAACCGTCTGATAATCCGCTTCGACAACTTCGTCCAAAATCGCCAAATCGGTTTGCAAAGAACGAATGTTGGCACAAACATGACGGTCAAAATTCGGAATGCGCTCCCGCCAAACCGGCAACGCTTCGTAACGCATCCAATTCCTTAAAAAGGCAGTATCGGCGTTACTTTCGTCTTCGATGTTCGGCAGATTGCAGGCAGCGGCGTAGCTTTCCAATTCTTTTCGGGAAAACGTCAGCAGCGGCCGCCAAATTTGCGTTTCCTCATCCAGCTTGCGCCATGGCGGCATAGCGGCAAGTGCTTTGATACCGCCGCCGCGAACCGCCGCGAGCATGAATGTTTCAATTTGGTCATCCTGATGGTGCGCCAACGCGATGATGCCGGAGGGGTCGTCTGAAAACGCCTGATAACGCGCTTTCCGTGCGGCGGCTTCGATTCCCAAGCCGTCTTTTTTGACTTCAACTTTTACGCTTTTGAACGGCACATTCCATTCTTGGCATAAGCGTGTGCAAAACCCCAGCCAGTCATCCGCATTGCGGCTCAATCCGTGATGAACGTGCAAAGCGTGTACATTCAAACCAAGCTCTTCCCGCAAACACGTCAGCATATGCAGCAACACCACCGAATCCAAACCGCCGCTTAATCCGACCGTTACTGTACAACCATCTGGAAGCGAACGCGCCGAAAGACGCAAGGTTTCCAACAAACTGCGGCATTGAGGCGGAAGGTTTTCAGACGACGTCGGGTTCATATGGCGTAATCTATGCTGTCGGCAAGGCAAGTTCTTAGAAATGAAAAAGCAGGCAGGGGGGGCTTCTGCCTGCTTTTCTACACATTAATTGTTTACTTATCCGTAAACTTACCGTAAGCCATAATCCGGTCGAAACGGCGCGCCAGTAAGTCCGCCATCGGCATATTTTGCGCTTCGTGCAATTGGGTTTCCAACACCGTTTTGACGTTTTTCATGGTCGTTTCAAAGTCTCGGTGCGCCCCACCCAAAGGTTCGCTGATCACGCTGTCAATCAAATCCAATTCTTGCAGGCGTTTGGCGGTAATGCCCAAGGCTTGCGCGGCATCTGCCGCTTTTTCAGCGGTTTTCCACAGAATGGAAGCGCAACCTTCCGGAGAGATAACCGAGTAAGTCGAATATTGCAGCATATTGACGTAATCGCCGACCGCAATCGCCAGCGCGCCACCGGAACCACCCTCGCCGATAATGGTACACAAAACCGGCACACGCAGGCGGGTCAATTCGTATAGGTTGCGTCCGATGGCTTCGGACTGACCGCGCTCTTCCGCGCCGATGCCCGGATACGCGCCCGGCGTATCGACAAAAGTCATCACGGGAATATTGAATTTCTCGGCGGTCTGCATCAGGCGCAACGCTTTACGGTAGCCTTCAGGGCGCGGCATACCGAAATTGCGGCGGATTTTTTCTTTGGTGTCACGGCCTTTTTGATGGCCGATAACCATCACGCTTTGTCCGTTGAAGCGCGCCAAACCGCCGACGATGGCATGGTCGTCTGAATAATGGCGGTCGCCGTGCAACTCTTCAAAATCGGTGAAAATGGCTTGGATGTAATCTAAGGTGTAAGGACGTTGGGGATGGCGTGAAACCTGCGAAATCTGAGCGGGCGTCAGCTTGTTGAAAATCGATTTTGTCAGGTCGTTGCTTTTCTTCTGCAATCTGGCGATTTCATCGGAAATATCGACGGCGGATTCGCCCTGCACAAAGCGCAACTCTTCGATTTTATTGGTTAATTCAGCGATGGGTTGTTCAAAATCCAAAAAAACTGGTTTCATAGGGTGAAGCTCTCGGTAGGGACGCTGCCGCTATCATACGCCAATCAGGCATATTTGGCAGCATTTCTCATGGAGGATATGCCGTGCAAAACGGCAGATAATCGGGCGGATGCCTTTTCAGACGACCTTTTACGGATGATATAGTATATCTGCACTAAACAAATGAAGTGCCGTATCTTATGATAAACTTCCATTCAGTTCAATCATTTCAAACAGGCTATGAAAAACGAACACGACACTACGGCGATGCGGCTCGACAAATGGCTTTGGGCCGCGCGCTTTTTCAAAACCCGCGCGCTGGCTCAAAAACATATCGAATTGGGCAGGGTTCAGGTCAACGGCGCCAAAGTCAAAAACAGCAAAAACATCAGCGCAGGCGACATCATCGACCTGACGCTCAATTCACTGCCTTACAAAATCAAAGTATTGGCACTCAACCACCAGCGCCGCCCCGCCCCCGAAGCGCGTCAGCTTTATGAAGAAGACATGAAAACCGCCGCCGAACGCGAAGCGCAGAAACAACTCGACCAAGCAAGCCGCATCAGCGCGGCGTATCCCGACGGCAGACCGACCAAACGCGACCGCCGCCAACTCGACCGCATGAAGCGCGACAGCTGGTAGTGTTTTATTAAATCCGTTTCATTTGCCGAAATCCCTACCTGCTACCTGCATCTGCCATGCGTGCGCGCCAACCGCGCAGCATGGGGTTTTGTGGAGCAGCAGCGCGACCATTTCTATTTGGATTTGGGACTGGATTTTCCCGCCATTCAAAGCGAATGGGACTGCGTGTTCCGCGCCTACTGCCTGCCTAGCGACCTGCAATAGGGCGATGATGAGACCGAAGAACATTTTTTGTGACATCCTGAGCGCCATGTTAATGATGCTTTACCTACCCGCATACGCGCTGGCACAACCGCAGTCCACCATAATGGAACAAAATCATGCTACTGCCTGAAGCCGCCTGCCCCAAAACGATAAACAACGCACCGAACTGCTGCAAAAATATTTTTCAACAGCCACATCGCCGATGCGCGACGCAGGCTGTTAAAGGGCATTGACATACTGTATTTCGTATTGGATAAGGGCAACCATGCTAAACGCCTCCCTCTGTGCACTGATAGATGAAATCACCACACAGCCCCACACCGATGAAACGAAACAGCAAAACGCGTAGGTCGTGCAAGCATTTTACTACGAAATAGTGGACTTCCTGTAATCGGTTCTGCCGCAAATGTCTTACCCCTTTCAGCTTAATCCAGCCAAAACAAGCCGCAAACAAGTTTAATCCCCTTCTGATTCCTTTAAACCGTATAACCATCCGAACATGAAAAAAGCCCTTGTTATCATCATTATCATACATGGCATATTTTTGATTTTTTTATTTAAGTTTAATTTCTGGATGTTTGACAGCATGAGCCGGACGTTTACACCGCTTTCTTTTGCCTCTTTGGAGCTGTACGGCAAAATATTGTCGGGCATCCGGATATCATGAAATACCGCCGACTGCATGCGGAAGGCGTTCCGCTTTATATTCCCAATACGGACACGTCCACGCAAGCCGAGCAGGCGGAATTGGCCGAATATTTTTTAAACACAATAACGACCAAAGCAACCGAATTGCGCAGCGGTCAAGAGGGCAAATCGGCGGCGGATGATGAAGCTGGCCAGGATTATTACCGCTTTGTCATCATCTCGTTTATCAGCCTAATCGCGTCCTTATTCTTTATCGGCATCAATGTCGGCCTGATTTTGATAGAAATAAGCCGTTATTGGTTTAATGAAAAACAGCTTAAACTGATACGGTTGGGATTATTTGCATTATTCATTGCCCTGCCGTTCATGGTGGGTACTCACCATTTTGAAATGGAGAGCATCATCGGCGCCATTGTAAACTGGGGCTATTTTTACCAAACCATACTGGCCGCTATTTTTACGGCGTAAATGCAAAAAACGGCAGAAAAAACGCTGATGTTTCAGGCAGCCTGCACGATACGGAACAAAAATGCACGACCTGTTTTACTGCAACCTTGTGGGCGACGATACCGGACGCTGCCTTACCCTTGCCGCCGCGCTCCAAAACGCGCCTGACTTTGTGTTGCAGGAACAAATTTTCGCGCCCGAAGCCGATATTTTCTGCTTTGTGTTCCTGCCCGTACAAAAATCCTTCCGCTTCAAATGTGATTTTGTTTATGGGCAGACCATCAACAGCGGCGAATATTGGACATTGGGTGAGGCGGCAAAGCTGCAAAACGCCGTGAATCAAATTGCAGGCCCGCTGTTCCAAACGAAATGAAAACAGAATACGGCAATATCCCAAAAGCAGCCTGCACCCAACCGACTACCCAAACCGTGAAACCCCTAAACCTAAATTTGTCGCATGAAATGCCGGCGGCGGCTCATGCGCCGAAATCTGGCGCACATTCGACAGACGTGTACAATAACGAAATCGAAACTTGGCATTTTACCGATGCGCAAGTCACCTACAACCATACGGCTTCGACAATAGTCCGCTGCAAGACCTCGATGCGCAGCAGAACGGATATATTTGAAACTCCGCCAAAAACAAGTCATCCGTTTTTATAGTGGATTAACTTTAAACCAGTACGGCGTTGCCTTGCCTTGCCGTACTATCTGTACTGTCTACGGCTTCGTCGTCTTGTCCTGATTTAAAGTTAATCCACTATATTATTATTTCACGCAACTGACTTGACGGTTTTACCCGTCCGTTGTGTTGAGACTCCTACCTGAAACCGCCGATTTCCGTAAAGTTGAAACGCATCAGAATCAGGTATAATCCATCCCTATTTCATTTTCAGACGACCTTGAGCTATTTAAGGATATCCCCATGAGCAAGAAACGCGTCCTCACAGGCGTAACCACCACCGGCATCCCGCATCTGGGCAACTACGTCGGCGCCATCCGCCCTGCCGTCCGCGCGGCGCAAAACCCCGATACCGAATCCTTCCTCTTCCTCGCCGACTACCACGGCATCATCAAATGCCACGAGCCGGAGATGATCCACCAATCCACCCAGGCCGTTGCCGCCACCTGGCTTGCCTGCGGACTCGACCCCGAGCGCACCACCTTCTACCGCCAAAGCGACATTCCCGAAGTGATGGAACTGAACTGGATTCTGACCTGCATCACCGCCAAAGGCCTGATGAACCGCGCCCACGCCTACAAAGCCGCCGTGCAGGCAAACGCTGAAAACAATCAGGAAGACCCCGACCACGGCGTAGAAATGGGCCTGTACAGTTACCCTATTCTGATGACCGCCGACATCCTCATGTTCAACGCCAACGAAGTCCCCGTCGGCCGCGACCAAATCCAACACGTCGAAATGGCGCGCGACATCGCCGGACGCTTCAACCACCGCTTCAAAGAAGTCTTCACCCTGCCCGAAGTGAAAATCGACGAAAACGTCGAACTTTTGGTCGGCTTGGACGGACGCAAAATGTCCAAATCCTACGGCAACACCATTCCGCTTTGGGAAAACGACAAGAAAACCCAAAAATCGGTCAACAAAATCATCACTAACATGAAAGAGCCGGGCGAGCCGAAACAGCCCGACGAAAGCCCCTTGTTTGAAATCTACAAAGCCTTCTCCACGCCGTCTGAAACCGCAGAGTTCACACAAATGCTTGCCGAAGGCCTGGCATGGGGCGAAGCCAAAAAACTCTTGGCCGCCAAAATCAACGCCGAGCTGGCAGAACCGCGCGAACGTTACAACGAGCTGACCGCCAATCCTTCGCAAATCGAAGACATCCTGCAGGCGGGCGCCGCCAAAGCGCGCAAAGAAGCACGCGAACTGCTGGACCAAGTACGCGACGCCGTCGGCATCCGCCCATTGAAGTAAATCTCAAAAGGTCGTCTGAAAAAGCAGCCCGCTATTTTCAGACGACCTTTTCCTGTTTAAAACAAGGAATATCCGATGAAAGCCTTTCCGATTCTCTTATCCGCCCTCCTGCTTGCCGCCTGCGGCAAATCCGAAGCTCCTGCCGAGCCCGCCCAAAATGCCGCCGAAGCCGCGCCAAAGCCCGCGTTTAAAGTCAAATACATCGACAACAACGCCATCGCAGGCTTGGATTTAGGTCAAAGCAGCGAAGGCAAAACCAACGACGGCAAAAAACAAATCAGCTATCTGATTAACGGTTTGTCCGAACAAAACGTCATCCAACTGATCGGCAACCACCCCAACGATTTGGAAGTCATCAGCGGCAAATGTATGGAAACCGGCGACAAAGGCGAGCCTTTGGGCTGGACTGAAAACGGCAAATGCCATGCCTTGTTTGCCAAACTGGTCGGCAACATCGCCGAAGACGGCGGCAAACTGACAAGCTACCTCCTCTCCCACGCCGCCCTGCAACCCTATCAGGCAGGCAAAAGCGGTTATGCCGCCGTTCAAAACGGCCGCTACATCCTCGAACTCGACAGCGAAGGAATGTTCTACTTCCGCCGCCGCCACTATTGACCGAGCGGGTGCTGCCTATGACCGTACACACCTTAATCCGCGCCCTGCCTAAAGCCGAATTGCACGTCCATATCGAAGGCACGTTCGAGCCGGAATTGATGTTCGCCATCGCCGGGCGCAACGGCGTTTCCATTCCCTATGCGGATGTGGACGCCGTGCGCCGCGCTTACGATTTTCACAACCTGCAATCCTTCCTCGATATTTACTACGCAGCGGCGGCGGTCTTGCTCCACGAACAGGATTTTTATGACCTGACCACAGCCTATTTCGCCCGCTGCCGCGAGGACAACGTCGTCCACACCGAAATCTTCTTCGACCCGCAAACCCATACCGCGCGCGGCGTACCGTTTGAAACCGTCATCAACGGCATCACCCGCGCCCGCCTGGAAGCGCAGGAAAAATGGGGGATTTCCAGCAGATTGATTATGTGTTTCCTGCGGCATTTGAGCGAAGAGTCCGCGTTTGAAACGCTTGCCCAAGCGCAGCCTTTCAGACGACATATCGACGGCATCGGACTGGATTCGGGCGAACTCGGCAACCCGCCCTCGAAATTCGAGCGCGTCTTCGCCCAAGCCCGCGCACAAGGTTTTCCCGCCGTCGCCCATGCCGGTGAAGAAGGTCCGCCCGAATACGTTTGGGAAGCGTTGGATTTGTTGAAAGTCGTCCGCATCGACCACGGCGTGCGCTCCGAAGAAGACGAAACCCTTATGCAGCGCCTGATTGCCGAGCAAATGCCCCTGACCGTCTGCCCATTGAGCAACCTCAAGCTCAAAGTCGTCGGCGACCTGTCCCGGCACAACCTGCGCCGTATGCTTGAGTGCGGCGTATTGGTTACCGTCAATTCAGACGACCCCGCCTACTTCGGCGGCTACCTCAACCAAAATTTCATCGAACTTGCCGACGCATTGGATTTGAATGAAGCAGACATCCGCACCTTGTGCAAAAACTCGTTCAAAGCCTCGTTTTTAAGTGAGGAAGAAAAAGCAAAACGGTACGCCGAAATCGACGGCATCCATGTTTAGACACAAAGCCGACCAGAAAAACAATCCGGTCGGCTTTGTTTTTATCTAAAAATGCAAATCCTCTAACCACAGTCAATTCCCTACCAAACCACTCAACTATCCGCCCGAAATCTGTTAAAATACCGACCTATCCTAATAAATACAGCATCAAAAGGCACACAATCATGGCTCTTTTGCAGATTTCCGAACCCGGCATGTCCGCCGCTCCGCATCAACACCGCCTCGCCGTCGGCATCGACTTGGGTACGACCAACAGCCTGGTTGCCACCGTCCGCAGCGGCAGCCCGGTTTGTCTGACCGATATGGACGGACGCACCACCCTGCCCTCTGTCGTCCGTTACGGCGAAGGCGATGCCGTCGAAGTCGGCAAAGCCGCCCTTGCCGCCCAAAAAACCGACCCACTGAACACCATCAGCTCCGCCAAACGCCTTATCGGCCGCACGCTTGCCGACCTCGCGCAGGACGCGCAATACCTGCCCTACCGTTTCACGCCCAACGAGCGCGTGGTCGAGCTGAACACCCGCCAAGGTGCCAAAACGCCTATCGAAGTGTCGTCTGAAATCCTCAAAGCCCTCAAATCGCGTGCCGAAGAAACTTTAGGCGGCGATTTGGTCGGTGCCGTCATTACCGTCCCCGCCTATTTCGACGATGCCCAACGCCAAGCCACCAAAGACGCCGCGCGTTTGGCGGGCTTGAACGTCTTGCGCCTGCTCAACGAGCCGACCGCCGCTGCGATTGCCTACGGGCTGGACAACGCCTCGGAAGGCACATTTGTCGTTTACGACTTGGGCGGCGGCACATTCGACGTATCCGTATTGCAACTGACCAAAGGGCTGTTTGAAGTCAAAGCTACCGGCGGCAACAGCGCATTGGGCGGCGACGATTTCGACCACCGCCTGTTCTGCCACCTGCTCGAACAAAACGACCTCTCCAAACTCAACGAGCGCGACAGCCAGCTTCTGCTTTCCCTTGTCCGCGCCGCCAAAGAACAACTGACCGGCCAAACCGAAGCCGTCGTCGAAGCCACGCTTTCAGACGGCCGCAAAATCCATACCGTCATTACCCGCCAAGAGTTTCACCACCTGACGCAAAATCTGGTGCAAAAAACCATAGAACCGGTGAAACAGGCCCTGAAAGACGCGGGCGTGACCAAAGCCGACATCAAAGGCGTGATTATGGTCGGCGGTTCCACCCGTATGCTGCATGTCCAACAAGCGGTCGCCACCTTCTTCGGACAAACCCCGCTGAACAACCTCAACCCCGACGAAGTCGTCGCACTCGGCGCCGCCATACAGGCGAACGTCCTTGCCGGCAACAAAACCGACGGCGAATGGCTGCTGCTGGACGTTACTCCCTTGTCGCTCGGTTTGGAAACCTACGGCGGCCTCGCCGAAAAAATCATCCCGCGCAATTCCACCATCCCCACCGCGCGCGCGCAGGATTTCACCACCTTCAAAGACGGTCAAACCGCCATGACGATACACGTCGTACAAGGCGAGCGCGAACTCGTTTCCGACTGCCGCAGCCTTGCCAAATTCACCCTGCGCGGCATTCCGCCCATGACCGCAGGCGCGGCGCGTATCCGCATTACTTTCCAAGTTGACGCCGACGGCTTGCTGTCCGTTTCCGCCCAAGAACAAAGTACTGGCGTACAGGCGCAAATCGAAGTCAAACCTTCCTACGGCTTGGACGACGACACCATTACCCAAATGCTCAAAGACAGCATGAGTAACGCCGCCGAAGACATGGCGGCACGCGCACGCGCCGAAGCCGTGGTCGAAGCCGAAAGCCTGACCGACGCCGTCAACGCCGCCCTTGAGTTGGATAGCGATTTGCTGGATGCTGAAGAGCTTGCACAAATCCAGCAAGACATCGCCGATTTGCAAGGTCGTCTGAAAGACGGCAACGCCGAAGACATCCGCGCCGCCGTCGCCAAACTCAGCCGCAGCACCGACAACTTCGCCGCCAAGCGCATGAACCGCAACATCCAACGTGCGCTGACAGGGCAAAGTGTGGACGATATTTGATGGCAAACAGTTTCAGACGACCTCGAAAGACACAAAGGTCGTCTGAAAAAATTCAAACACTATTTTTCAGACGACCCCATCCCATGCAAAACCCCTCCATCCCCCAAGACTGGAACGTCTATTTCAGCCGCATTGACGACGCACCCGCCGCCTTACGCATCAACCTTGCCTTAATCGAAGTCGCGCCGCTGGCAGAGTATCCGCAGCATGTGCGCGTCAGTATGAAATTGGAACAAACCAACGAACACGGCTTCCCGACGCCCGAAGAAAGCGAAGCGGTTTACGACATCGAAGACCAAATCGACCGACTGGCGGGCAACGACAACATTCCCGCAGGCATAGTCACCACAAACGGCGCGGCAAATTGGCATTTTTACAGCCGCAATGCCGAAACCTTCGCCCAAGCCTGCCGTACCTTGCTGACACAAAACGACCGCGTTTGCGACATCACAATCAGCGAAGATGCCGAATGGTCGTTTTATCAAGAATTCCTGTATCCGGACAGCTACGAGTTGCAAGCCATCCGCAACGAGCAGGTTTTACGCCGCTTCCGACAAGACGGCGACCGCCTCGATAAGCCCCGCCCCATCGACCACTGGCTGTTTTTCCACACCGAAGCAGACCTGAACGCCGCAGCCGCCAAAGTCGGCACATTAGGCTATACCGTCAGCGACAGCGGCCGCATCGAGCAGGAAGAAGACCATCCGAGCTACCGCCTGCAACTTTCCAAAAACGCCCCGCTTACCGACATCGACAACGACACATGGGAGTTGATTGATATCGCCCAAGAAAACAACGGCGAATACGACGGCTGGGGCAGCATATTAGTCCAATAAAGCATCAGGTCGTCTGAAAACACACCGGCAGCCCCGTTCAGACGACCCGCATCCACTTTGACCTTAGGAGAATCCCATGAGCGAATCCATTGTTTACGGCATCGATCAGGAAAATGAACTCATGAACCGCGCCTTCGAACAGGCACGTTCCACATTCAAATATTTCTGGCGCGAGCTGTATTGGGAAAACCGCCGCATCATACCCGCCTTGGATTTTGCCATGGTCAAAGTACCTTTTTTCCAAGACAGCGAAGACGGCGAAATTTGCGAACATATGTGGATAAACGACATCTACTTCGACGGCCTCCACATTTACGGCACGCTGGTCAACGAACCCAACGACCTGACCAATGTAGAACAAGGCGAAAGCGTCTGCGTTCCGGTTGACGACATCAGCGACTGGATGTTCCTGTGTAACGGCATCCCCTACGGCGGCTTCACCGTACAGGCAGTCCGCATCCAAATGACGCCGCAAGAGCGCGCAGAACACGATGCCGCATGGGGCATCGACTTTGGCGATCCCGAAGAAGTCTTACTGGTTTACGAAGAAAAAGAACACCCCGAAAATCTGGACGAACATCCGATGTGCCGAAACTGTCTGGACGACTTCCGCCAACAGCTGGCACAAAACCCGGATTACCTGCGCGAACAAGACGAAGACGGCTACACACCGCTCCATCACGAAGCCATCGCAGGCAACGCGCCCCTGGTCAAAGCCATGCTCGAATTGGGTGCAGACCCGGCCGCCACCACGCAAGAAGGACTGACCGCCCTAGACTTTGCCCGCCTTATGGACTGGCAAAACGTCATCGAGATACTCGAACCACGCCACTAAACCATAGGTCGTCTGAAAAGGGAACACTAACTGATTTGTTACAAAACACCTGGAGGAAATCTTTAGCGTATACCAACAGAGTACAACATTGATAATATTTAACTTACAAATTAAGGTTAAAGGTAATGAAAGAATATGAAAATCAGTTTATTGCTATAAAAGATGCATTAAATTCAAAAGAACCTACTAATAAAAAACAAGTCTTTCCTCTGCGCAATGTTTTAGAATGGTTCGAGGCATCTAGAAGAGGAGCAAAGATAACCCATAAAATTCGTTATGAATTAGGAAAATATGAGTTAATTACCGAACCAGATTTTGAACAAGCAAACATAAATGGGACTGTTACATTTAAAAAGGCCTCATCTAAAACCTCTTCAAATAATTTTAATATAGACCCTAGTCATAAAATTGAGAGACTAGATGCCGCAAATAAAAAACCTATTTCCATTACACGAACAGAGCCACTATCTAAAGCTTTAACTATTATGCTCTTAAATGATTTTTCCCAACTACCTGTTATGCAAAATGAAAGGAGAGTAAATGGTTTTATCAGTTGGAAAACTATTGGAGAAAAACTGATTACTACTAAGTCGTTAGATATATCCCAAAAAACTGTTTCAGATTTTATGTCTGAGGATATCATTATAGTTACTAAAAATGAAACAATTTTCAGTGTTTTAACAAAAATCCCACAAAATGATTTTGTATTAATTAAAGACTCCACAAACAATGAAGAAATTATTGGAATTGTAACAGTCAATGATTTAAATGAACAATTTCATTTGCTTTCAAAACCTTTCTTACTTATAAGTGAAATAGAAAATGGCATACGCCATATTCTTGACAAAATTGACCTATCAGATGAAGAGCTAAAAAAAGCAAAAAAGCCTGATAGTTCAGAAGAAATAGAATCAATTGCTGATCTAAACTTTGGGGGCTATCAAACTATTTTAGGTAATTCTGAAATTTGGAAGAGGCTCAATTTAAACCTGGATAGACAAGAATTTATAAAAACACTGGATAAAATTCGTGAAATTAGAAATGATGTTATGCATTTCGACCCTGATGGTTTAGATAAAAACAGTATTGAATTACTAGAAGAATTTTCTCATTTTCTTAAATCATTAAGAAAATGTTTAATTGAAAAATGATTTAAATACTAAATGAGACTCTGGCACCAAACCCTCATCCCCCTGCTCCCCCGCGCCCAGCTTTTAGGACAACACCGCGAATGTGCCGCCCTGCGCGGAGCAGGCTGGGGCAAGCCGCACGCGACGGTAAACTATGTTTTCACCCATTCGCCTGACAAGCTCTATCTGTATCACGCGCTGATTATGGAAGAAATGGAAAAACGCGGTTACAAACCCGACCCGCTGTGGAAAGACCCGCTGTACCGCGGCAAAGCAGTTACCCCTTATCCCGCACACGATATCGAAGCCGCCGATTCGCCGATTTACCCCGAACATAATGATGCTTATCTGGACGAATGTCTGGAAAATTTAAAAAACAAAGGCATCGTGTTATAAACGGTTTCAGACGACCCTTTCATCACAAAAGGTCGTCTGAAAATTACCCACAAACCCTATCCACCCATTACAAGAGACAATAAAAATGCCCAAAATCACCGTACTCCCACACGCCGTATTATGTCCCGAAGGTGCAGTCATCGAAGACGCACCCGAAGGCAAAACCGTCCTTGACGTGCTGCTCGACCACGACATCGAAGTCGATCACGCCTGTGAAAAATCCTGTGCCTGCACCACTTGCCACGTCATCATCCGCAAAGGCTTCGACAGTTTGGAAGAGCCGAGCGAGCTGGAAGAAGACCTGCTCGACCAGGCATGGGGCTTGGAAGCGGACTCGCGCCTGAGCTGTCAGGCAGTGGTTGCCGACGAAGACTTGGTGGTGGAAATCCCCAAATACACCATCAACCACGCGCGCGAAGATCATTGATGCAAAGAGGTCGTCTGAAACGGATACAGCAATGTTCAGACGACCCCTGCCAAATTCTGAGCAAACAAAAAGTCGTCTGAAACTGCCTTACCGACCGTTTTCAGACGACCTTCCGTCAAATCGCTGCCAAATCGTTTATTTGGAACGTGGAACGACAAACCTTAAGCGGGATACTTTCATCGAAGCGACGGTTTGCGCAACAGGATAATTTTCCACTCTGCCTTTGGCGTTCAGCATACTGAGGCTGCTGCCATGGCGGGTAATGATGCTCTTAGGTTCGGGCTTCGGTGCCGGTTCGTTTTTTGCTGCGGCTGTGACGGATTTCGGCGGTTCGGGGACATATCCCGCCAAGCCGAAGCGTTTGATGATTTCGTTTGCGGCATCCATATAACGCTGTTTTGCTTCTTCGTTCTCCACCGTCATATCGTCAAGCGCCACAGACACGTCGTTGCCGCAGCCAACAATGCGTTCCGCAATACGCGAATACACCATCCAGCGTTTCAAACGCAAAGCGCCCGCATCTTCGCCCGGCGCGGTGGCATCCAAAGCAATCATGCCGTAACGCTTGCCATAACGGAGGCGCAGCGAAAGCCGCTTCAGCCCCTCGCTCTCGTCCAGCATCTGATAAAGCTCGCGGATAAGCAGCAGCAGGCGGTCGAACACGCCCGCTTTAGCAAGATAATTAGGATCATCGGAGGCGAGCGCGTAAATAAGTTTGGATAATTTGGCATTGAGTGCGTTGTTCATCGATTTTCCTGTTATTCATACTATAATGGATTTCTTTAAGAACCATTCCAAATGATTTGGTTGCATGACAAAGTGTAAATTTTCCTTAGTGAAAGTCAGAAAAATGTATTAACGTACGCCTTGAAAATATTACATAGGAAAATACCATATGCGATTTCAGACGCATTAATCATTGCCGACACGAATTTTCCCCAAAGCATTAAAACCTAAACAAGCCATCCCGAATCAACCCATTCGGACACTCCAAAAGGAACGACATCATGAAATGGACAGACACCCAACGCATCGCTGAGGAACTCTACGACCTGCACGGCGACAGCATCGACCCGAAAACCGTTCGCTTCACCCAACTGCGCGACCTGATTATGGCGCTGCCCGACTTCGACGACGATCCCGCACGCTGCGGCGAACGCATCCTCGAAGCCGTACAACAGGCATGGATTGAAGAGGCTGAGTGAGGCAACATCATTTGCAAGCTAAAAACCAAGATGTCGTCTGAAAATTTTTCAGACGACGTTTGAATGGGTTGATAGCCAACTCAAGCACAAAACATCTATTGCTTTTGCTTTACCAACAAGAATACAAGCCATTGAAATCCATTTAATTTCAAAGTATTCCCACACATCAGAATATGTATTTTCTCCCCGGCTTGCCCTCATGTGAATAGAGGCAAACATAATGGCAACCATATTAAAATAATTCATAAACTTTCTGAAAATTTTGAATTTGACTCATACACAAGGCAAATTTATCATACAAGCCTGAAAACGTTTAAAAAAGACAACCGAGGTACACAGCCAATGAGTTACGCAAAAGAAATCAATGCGTTAAACAACAGCCTTTCCGACTTGAAAGGCGACATCAACGTTTCGTTCGAATTTTTCCCGCCGAAAAACGAACAAATGGAAACCATGCTGTGGGACTCCATCCATCGCCTGCAAACCCTGCATCCCAAATTCGTATCCGTAACCTACGGCGCAAACTCCGGCGAACGCGACCGTACGCACAGCATCGTCAAACGCATCCAACAGGAAACCGGCTTGGAAACCGCGCCGCACCTGACCGGCATCGACGCCTCTCCCGACGAATTGCGCCAAATCGCCAAAGACTATTGGGACAGCGGCATCCGCCGTATTGTCGCCCTGCGCGGTGACGAGCCGCCCGGCTATGAGAAAAAACCGTTTTATGCCGAAGATTTGGTCAAACTCCTGCGCTCCGTCGCCGACTTCGACATCTCCGTAGCGGCATACCCTGAAGTGCATCCCGAAGCGAAATCTGCACAAGCCGACCTGATTAATCTGAAGCGCAAAATCGATGCAGGTGCAAACCATGTCATCACCCAATTCTTCTTCGACGTAGAACGCTACCTGCGCTTCCGCGACCGCTGCGTAATGTTGGGCATCGACGTCGAAATCGTTCCCGGCATCCTGCCTGTTACCAACTTCAAGCAACTCGGCAAAATGGCGCAAGTAACCAACGTCAAAATCCCGAAATGGCTGTCGCAAATGTATGAAGGCTTGGACGACGACCAAGGCACGCGCAATCTGGTGGCGGCAAGTATCGCCATCGATATGGTCAAAGTCCTGTCCCGCGAAGGCGTGAAAGATTTCCACTTCTACACGCTCAACCGCAGCGAGCTGACTTACGCCATCTGCCATATTTTAGGCGTGCGTCCTTAAAGCCGAAAACGGTTTCAGACGACCTCAGGGGTCGTCTGAAAAACAAAACGCCGCCCCATCCGCCCTATTCTGATTTACAATACCGACCGATTCGGATTGAACCGGTCCTTACAAAATCCAACTGGAGAGTTCAACATGACAACATTACATTTCTCAGGCTTCCCGCGTGTCGGCGCCTTCCGTGAATTGAAATTCGCCCAAGAAAAATACTGGCGCAAAGAAATCAGCGAACAAGAGCTGCTCGACGTCGCCAAAGACCTGCGCGAGAAAAACTGGAAACACCAAGCCGCCGCCAACGCCGATTACGTTGCCGTAGGCGATTTCACTTTCTACGACCACATCCTTGACCTGCAAGTCGCTACCGGCGCAATTCCCGCCCGTTTCGGCTTCGACAGCCAAAACCTGTCTTTGGAACAATTCTTCCAACTGGCGCGCGGCAACAAAGACCAATTCGCCATCGAGATGACCAAATGGTTCGACACCAACTATCACTACTTGGTGCCTGAATTCCATGCCGATACTGAATTCAAAGCGAACGCCAAACACTACGTTCAACAACTGAAAGAAGCCCAAGCCCTCGGCTTGAAAGCCAAACCGACCATCGTCGGCCCGCTGACCTTCCTGTGGGTAGGTAAAGAAAAAGGCGCAGTCGAATTCGACCGCCTGAGCCTGTTGCAAAAACTGCTGCCTGTTTACGTTGAAATCCTGAACGCTTTGGTTGAAGCCGGCGCCGAATGGATTCAAATCGACGAGCCTGCTTTGGCTGTTGACCTGCCTAAAGAATGGGTGGAAGCCTACAAAGACGTTTACGCCACTTTGAGCAAAGTAAACGCCAAAATCCTGTTGAGCACTTACTTCGGTTCTGTTGCCGAACACGCCGCATTGTTGAAAGCCCTGCCCGTTGACGGCCTGCACATCGACTTGGTACGCGCTCCCGAACAACTGGACGCATTTGCCGACTACGACAAAGTCCTGTCTGCCGGCGTTATCGACGGCCGCAACATCTGGCGCGCCAACCTGAACAAAGTTTTGGAAACTGTCGAGCCTCTGAAAGCCAAACTGGGCGAGCGTTTGTGGATTTCCAGCTCTTGCTCGCTGTTGCACACCCCATTTGACTTGTCAGTTGAAGAAAAACTGAAAGCCAACAAACCTGACCTCTACTCTTGGTTGGCATTTACCCTGCAAAAAACCCAAGAATTGCGCGTTCTGAAAGCCGCATTGAACGAAGGCCGTGATTCTGTTGCTGAAGAACTGGCCGCCAGCCAAGCTGCCGCCGATTCACGCGCCAACAGCAGCGAAATCCACCGTGCAGACGTTGCCAAACGCCTTGCCGACCTGCCTGCCAACGCAGACCAACGCAAATCACCGTTTGCCGACCGCATCAAAGCGCAACAGGCATGGTTGAACCTGCCTCTGCTGCCGACGACCAACATCGGTTCTTTCCCGCAAACCACCGAAATCCGCCAAGCACGCGCAGCCTTCAAAAAAGGCGAACTGTCTGCCGCCGATTACGAAGCCGCGATGAAAAAAGAAATCGCCTTGGTAGTTGAAGAGCAAGAAAAACTGGACTTGGACGTACTGGTACACGGCGAAGCCGAGCGTAACGATATGGTCGAATACTTCGGCGAACTGTTGAGCGGTTTCGCGTTCACCCAATACGGCTGGGTACAAAGCTACGGCTCACGCTGCGTGAAACCACCGATTATCTTCGGTGACGTAAGCCGTCCTGAAGCCATGACTGTCGCTTGGTCTACTTACGCACAAAGCCTGACCAAACGCCCGATGAAAGGCATGTTGACCGGCCCCGTAACCATCCTGCAATGGTCTTTCGTCCGCAACGACATTCCACGCTCTACCGTGTGCAAACAAATCGCACTGGCTCTGAACGACGAAGTATTGGATCTGGAAAAAGCAGGCATCAAAGTCATCCAAATCGACGAACCTGCCATCCGTGAAGGCCTGCCTTTGAAACGCGCCGATTGGGATGCCTACCTGAACTGGGCCGGCGAATCCTTCCGCCTGTCCTCTACCGGTTGCGAAGACAGCACACAAATCCACACCCATATGTGCTACTCCGAGTTCAACGACATCCTGCCCGCCATCGCAGCTATGGACGCCGACGTCATCACCATCGAGACTTCACGTTCCGACATGGAACTCTTGACTGCGTTCGGCGAATTCAAATACCCGAACGATATCGGCCCGGGCGTTTACGACATCCACAGCCCGCGCGTACCGACAGAAGCCGAAGTGGAACACCTGTTGCGCAAAGCCATCGAAGTCGTACCGGTTGAACGCCTGTGGGTGAACCCGGACTGCGGTCTGAAAACACGCGGTTGGAAAGAAACTCTGGAACAACTCCAAGTGATGATGAACGTTACCCACAAACTGCGTGCCGAATTGGCCAAATAAGTTTGAACTAGCGTAGTCAAAAGGTCGTCTGAAAATTTTCAGACGACCTTTTTGCCAAATTAATATTTCATTTTTCCATCAAGCTGAGCCTCTGTAGCCTATCCTCCCTATTGTCTTCCACAATAATCTTTTATGACTAATGGGCAAAATAATTTATTTGGGGTATAATTACACGAAACTAAATTAAAACAGCGGCTAACTGTATCTACTCACAAACAGCAAAATCCGCATATATAGTGGATTAAATTTAAATCAGGACAAGGCGACGAAGCCGCAGACAGTACAGATAGTACGACAAGGCGAGGCAACGCCGTACTGGTTTAAAGTTAATCCACTAAAAAACGCATACGCAGGCATTTTGCCGTATCGGGATTTTTCGTTATCGGACTGTTGCCCGATTGGGCTTA
>NZ_AJMT01000052.1:0-14029 GCF_000260655.1 Neisseria sicca VK64 | reverse complement strand
GAACACAACGCCACTTGCCTTCAAAATATAGTGGATTAACTTTAAACCGGTACGGCGTTGCCTCGCCTTAGCTCAAAGAGAACAATTCTCTAAGGTGCTGAAGCACCAAGTGAATCGGTTCCGTACTATCTGTACTGTCTGCGGCTTCGTCGCCTTGTCCTGATTTAAAGTTAATCCACTATACCGTGAAAAAAGTCGTCTGAAACCCGATTCCGTTTCAGACGACCTTTGTGTTCAAACCCCGTTAATCATATTTTTCGCAGCGGATGGCAGAATCTTCGCAGAACATCGCCGAAGTTTCCACATTGCAGGCGGTGCGGACGGCGCAGCGCGCTTCCCATTCGTTTTTCCCCGAAGCCTCAAACAACTTCTGGAACGGCTTGACGCTGCTCACATAAACCCGATTCGGGTTGTACTATTTTGACTTGGAAAGGCGTTTTTCCAATTTACTGATACGGGCTTCCAAAGCCTCTATCCGCTCATCCTCTCCGATGCCAGAACGCGCCTCCTGTACGGCAATCAAAGCCTCAATACGTGCCAGATCCGCAGCTAACCGCGCCAGTTCCGTTCCCATCTCAGCCTGTGCTGATTCCAACCGAGCCTGTTTGGCAGCCAAAGCCGAACTCTGAACATCCCGTTCGGTAACCGAAGCCGCATTGACAGCAGGCAAAACAGCGGCAAGCAACAGGGCAAAGAAAGATTTTTTCATGGTATATCTCTACGACAGTTAAAAAAACGGCATATTATATAGAAAACCCATATTGAATCAGCAGGCATTACCTTGCTTTGTCTGGATTTAAAGAGAATTTACCGAAACGCAGACAGAAATGCGACAAAGATGCCTCTCCCCACCGAAGCTCCTTTTCAGACGACCTTATACCCATTTCAAGCAAAAAACGTTAAAATTCCGCCATTAATCCATCCGACAGCAGCAAAAACATGAGCGCACAAATCCTCGCCGTCGCCAACCAAAAAGGCGGCGTCGGCAAAACCACCACCACCGTCAACCTCGCGGCATCGCTCGCCTCCAAAGGCAAACGCGTCCTCGTCATCGACCTCGACCCGCAAGGCAACGCCACCACAGGCAGCGGCATAGACAAAGCCCGCCTTGAAGAAGGCGTGTACCAAGTCGTATTGGGCGATACCGACATCAAGACTGCCGTCGTCCGCAGCGGAGACGGCAGCTACGACGTACTCGGCGCAAACCGCGCGCTTGCCGGTGCCGAAATCGAGCTGGTGCAAGAAATCGCCCGCGAAATCCGCCTCAAAAACGCCCTGCAAACTGTCGAAAACGACTACGACTTCGTCCTCATCGACTGCCCCCCTTCACTGACACTGCTCACGCTCAACGGACTCGTCGCCGCCAACGGCGTCATCGTACCCATGTTGTGCGAATACTATGCCCTAGAAGGCATCTCCGACCTCATCGCCACCGTGCGCAAAATCCGTCAGGCAATCAACCCGCGCCTCGACATCACCGGCATCGTCCGCACCCTCTACGACAGCCGCAGCCGCCTCGTCGTCGAAGTCAGCGAACAGCTTTTCCAACATTTCGGCAACCTGATGTTCCAAACCGTCATCCCCCGCAACGTCCGCCTCGCCGAAGCCCCCAGCCACGGCATGCCCGCGCTCGCCTACGATGCCAACGCCAAAGGCACCAAAGCCTACCTCGCCTTGGCGGAAGAACTGTTGGAGCGGACTAAAGGTTGAGTTAGCCTGAAAGATAAAAAGGTCGTCTGAAAACTTGATTTTCAAGTTTTCAGACGACCTTTTTCCATTATTAAGCCCATATTCTGACGAAAAGAATTGTCAACAATAATATCATTCGGATTAAAAATATTTAATTAATAAACAAAAAGTAGCTTTATGTAATACCATGATGCGTATAAATATTTTGATGGTTTTAAAAATGCCATATGTAAAAAATTCAAAAAACAAAAGGCTATTCTTTGACAATCTTTAACCCATCCCCTAATATCCAACAGTTTGATTCCGCAAAGCGGATTTAAGAAAAACATTTTTGAGATTTTGAGAGGTAAAACAATTATGGAATGGGAATTTAACAGTTACTACACGTTGATTGCCGCCACATTGGTTTTGTTGATTGGTAAGGTTTTGGTAAACAAAGTCAAATTCCTGCGCGATTTCAACATTCCCGAGCCTGTGGCAGGCGGCTTGATTGCTGCGATTGTCCTGTTTGCACTGCATCAAGCCTACGGCGTGAGCTTCAAATTTGAAAAACCGCTGCAAGATGCATTCATGCTGATTTTCTTCACTTCTATCGGTTTGAGCGCGGACTTTTCCCGCCTGAAAGCGGGCGGTCTGCCGTTGGTGATTTTCACCGCCGTCGTAGGGGCGTTTATCATCGTGCAGAACTTTGTCGGCGTCGGCTTGGCGAAGGTTTTAGGACTGGATCCGCTTATCGGTCTGATTACCGGCTCGATTACCCTGACCGGCGGACACGGTACGGCAGGTGCATGGGGACCTGACTTTGAAAACAAATTCGGCTTGGTCGGTGCTACCGGATTGGGTATGGCTTCCGCCACGTTCGGTTTGGTATTCGGCGGCCTGATCGGCGGTCCGGTTGCGCGCCGTCTGATCAACAAAATGGGACGCAAGCCCATCGAGCAAAGCGGACAAAAGGCAAATTCAGACGAACATGCCGACGACGTGTTCGAACAAGCGAAGCGCACCCGCCTGATTACCGCCGAATCCGCCGTCGAAACGCTTGCCATGTTTGCAGCGTGTTTGGCATTTGCCGAAATTGTGGACGGCTTCGACAAAGAATATCTGTATGACTTGCCGAAATTCGTATGGTGTCTGTTTGCCGGTGTCGTCATCCGCAACATTCTGACTTCTGCGTTTAAAGTCAATATGTTCGACCGCGCCATCGACGTATTCGGCAATGCCTCCCTGTCGCTTTTCCTTGCAATGGCGCTTTTGAACCTGAAATTGTGGGAACTGACCGGTCTGGCGGGTCCTGTAACCATCATTCTCGCCGTACAAACCGTCGTGATGATTCTGTACGCGACATTCGCCACCTACGTTTTTATGGGACGCGACTACGATGCGGCGGTTTTGGCGGCAGGACACTGCGGCTTCGGCTTGGGCGCAACGCCGACCGCCGTTGCCAATATGCAGTCCATCACTCAGACCTTCGGTCCTTCGCACAAAGCCTTCTTGATTGTGCCTATGGTCGGCGCGTTCTTCGTGGACTTGATTAACGCAGCAATCCTTTCCGGTTTTGTAAATGTCATTACCAAATAAGTAAGCATTTATAACGTTTCGTTGAAAAAGCACTTGCAACATTTACTTGTTGCAAGTGCTTTTGTTATGATGGTCGTCTGAACGACAAAACGATGCGGTTTCCGAGCCGTATCAAGGAGTATTATTTATGCACAAAAAACTGCTGGCTTTACCGCTTATCGCCCTGATGTTGGCGGCGTGCGGCAAAGAAGAACCCAAGCAGGCTTTGGAGTGTGGCAATCCTGCCGCCATTCAAAGTATCCGCAACCAAATCCAAGAAACCATCAAGCGCGAGGCGCGTTCCTTTGTCCGTGCCGACAGCCGCCAATTTGTCGATGCCGATAAAATCATTGCTGCCGGCTCCGAGTTGAATATCGTCTTGGACAATCCGCAAGAAATTACGGAAGACAACAAATCCTTGTGCAGCGCCGATTTGAAAATCCAAATTCCTGCCGAAGTATTGCGTACCGCCGATGCCAACAGTCCGCTGATTTACAGCAATACCGGCTTGACCGAAATGCTTCAGCAGAAAATCATGGGCAGCAACCTGAGCTTTGAGAACAACACGTTCTCAACCAGCGTCCGCTATACGCCCGATCCGAAAGTCGGTACGGTTTCTTTGGAAGACAATACCGTCAACATGACTGCGCAAACCCTGTCTTCCTTACTGCTGCCTTACGGTGTCAAAAGCATCGTGATGATAGACGGTAAGGCAGTCAGCAAAGAAGAGGCAATCAAAATCCTGCAAAGCAAAGCCGCTGAAGAGCCACCTGTCGCCAAAGCAGAAGATATTTTGGAAAACAACGCGGCGAGCCAAGCTTCGGGCGTACCGCCTGCCGCGGGCCTTGAAACCGAAATCCTGCGTCCTGACGGCGAAGAGAAGCAGGAGCAGCCTTCGTTCTCTCAAAGCGACTTAGATAATGCCCGTTCGCAAAACCATCAGGCAGAGGCGGAAATCAAAGGCGTATGGGACGGCATGGAGCGTACTGTCCAACAGGAAATGCTGGCAGAACAACGCGCTTGGATTCAAACCAAAAACCAAAACTGCCAACAGGCGGCAGCAAGGGCGGACAGTCCGGCGCAAAACGAATACCTCAAGCTCCAATGCGATACCCGCATGACGCGCGAGCGTACCCAATATCTGCGCGGCTATTCGATCAACTGACGCTGCAAAGCCGATGGCAGGCGGGTGTTGATAAGCCTTCTGTCCGTTATTAAAAGGTCGTCT
Source organism: Neisseria sicca VK64 (assembly GCF_000260655.1). Taxonomy (GTDB): domain Bacteria; phylum Pseudomonadota; class Gammaproteobacteria; order Burkholderiales; family Neisseriaceae; genus Neisseria; species Neisseria sicca_B. Next base: position 9,555 of record NZ_AJMT01000052.1, on the reverse strand, counting down.
GAAATGCTGTTTGGCATTTCAGACGACCTTTGTATTGCGGTACAATCCACATTGCTCGTTGCATAATATAGTGGATTAAATTTAAACCAGTACGGCGTTGCCTATCTGTACTGTCTGCGGCTTCGTCGCCTTGTCCTGATTTAAATTTAATCCACTATAAAAGCATCAGATGAAGCACCGAGTCAATCTCATTTTTTCCGTAAACCATAAGAAAGCACATTGATGAAAACCCTCGCATTCCTCCTGCTAACAAGCTTTTCCCTGCACGCTGCCGCACAAGATTATTTTCTGACGGAAGACCGTCTCAGCAGCGGCTCATTGACACTCAACGGCAAACAGGTTTCTGTCAATACAGTCAATCCAAACGGCCATGTCTGTAATTATGAAGGCACAATCAAAAACCGTACCAGCAAAAACCGTAATGGCTGCGTCGTACATTTTTCCTTTACCAACAACAGCGTGAAGCTGAACATTCCTGATTCAGCCCGCGAAGCCTGCCAAGAATACTGCGGACATAATGCATCTTTCGAGGCGACCTATGAAAAATTGCCTGCCGCCTGTTCTGCAAAAGGCGCGGCAGCAATGGAAAAACGTTTTCAGGCCGCCTATCAGGGCAAACGCTACCGCGATGCTGTCGCTATCAAACAACGTTATCTCAACGAATGCGACAAGTTCCTCGATCTGACCGAATGGATGCGGACGCTGAACGACTTGTCCGTCAGCTATAAAAATGCTGGAGACAAAGCGGCATGCCGCAAGGCGCTTGCCCCGATGGACAAATGGCTGGAGGGTTACCAGCGGAGCTACCTCTACGAAGAAGCATACAAACGAGAAGCCGCTGCCGCACAATTTAATTTGAAGCAATGCAGCGACAAATAATCGCCGCCCGTCATCGAATCCCACGCTAGTCAGGGAATAGGAAAAGTTCGCCTCTTCGGCAAACAAGGTTGTCTGAAAACAAACGCCGCAGGTTGTGTTCAACCTGAAGCCGTTTTCAGACGACCTTTTATCTGGTTTGGAAAGCCGGCGTATTAAATTTAAATCAGAGCGGGCAGTGCAGTGCCGTACGGGGTTGAACTTAACCCATACCCCTTTCAAACAAAACGGGCGGCTTGGATGGCCGCCCGTTTGTTTGTCCCGTTGTTTATTTGATGATTTGGTTCAGCTCGCCTTTGGCGTAGCGGTTTGCCATTTTCTCAAGGGAAACGGGTTTGATTTTGCCTGCCTGACCTTCGCAACCGAATGCGAGGTAGCGGTCGAGACAGATTTGTTTCATGGCTTCGACGGTTTTGCTCAGGTATTTGCGCGGGTCGAATTCGGACGGGTTTTCTGCCATGAAGCGGCGGATGGCGCCTGTGGAGGCGAGGCGCAGGTCGGTGTCGATATTGACTTTGCGCACGCCGTGTTTGATGCCTTCGACGATTTCTTCTACGGGTACGCCGTAGGTTTCGCCGATTTTGCCGCCGTATTCGTTGATGACTTTCAGCCATTCTTGGGGAACGGAGCTGGAGCCGTGCATGACGATGTGGGTATTGGGCAGGGCTTGGTGGATTTCTTTGATGCGGTCGATGCGCAATACGTCGCCGGTGGGCGGACGGGTGAATTTGTATGCGCCGTGGCTGGTACCGACGGCGATGGCGAGCGCGTCCACGCCGGTGTCTTTAACAAAGCGCACGGCATCTTCGACGCTGGTGAGCATTTGATCGTGGGAGAGTTTGCCTGCCGCGCCTACGCCGTCTTCTTCGCCTGCTTCGCCGGTTTCGAGGTTGCCCAATACGCCGATTTCGCCTTCGACGGATACGCCGCAGGCGTGGGAGAAGTTAACGACGGTACGGGTGGCGTTGACGTTGTATTCGTAGGTGGACGGGGTTTTGCCGTCTTCGAGCAGCGAGCCGTCCATCATGACGGAGGAGAAGCCCAGTTGGATGGAGCGTTGGCACACGTCGGGCGATGCGCCGTGGTCTTGGTGCATGACGACGGGGATGTGCGGGAATTCTTCAACGGCTGCCAGAATCAGGTGGCGTAAAAACGGCGCACCTGCATATTTGCGCGCGCCGGCGGATGCTTGAACGATAACGGGGGCGTTGACTTGGTCTGCGGCTTCCATGATGGCGCGCATTTGTTCGAGGTTGTTGACGTTGAATGCGGGCAGGCCGTAGCTGTTTTCGGCGGCATGGTCGAGCAGTTGGCGCATGGATACGAGTGCCATTTAAATCTCCTTGGTGAGGTAGCGGGATGGTGATGTGGGAAATTATAATGTTTTTCTTATTAAAAAACTACACAGGGCTACATCAGTTTTATATATTAATGAGATTTTGGGCGGCTGCGGCGGGCAAACGGTGCGGTCGGTATTTGTCTGACATGGTTTATAATAACAGTTTGTTTTCGGGGTCGTCTGAAACGGCGGCGGGAGGTGTGTGATGGCTAAGTTTGCAGTGGCGGATGTGGATGCGGTGTTGTTTCAGACGACCTTGTGCGTGCAGGTGGGCGATGTGAATTACGGCGGCCATCTGGCGAACGATGCCGTTTTGCGTTTGTGCCACGAGGTGCGGATGCGCTGGCTGACAGGTTTGGGCTGGAGCGAAACGGACGCGGGCGGCGCGGGGCTGATTATGGCGGACGCGGCGGTGCAATATTTGGCACAAGGTTTTTACGGCGATGAATTGTCGGCGGAAATGGGCGTCGAGGACATCGGCAAGGGCGGGTTCGCGCTGCTCTTCCGCCTGACGCGCATCGCGGACGGCAAGGTGCTGGCGCGGGCGCGCACGGGCATGGTGTGTTTCGATTATGCGCGCCAAAAGGTTTGCCGGTTGCCGCAGGCTTTGAAAACCGTGTTGGAGGTCGTCTGAAAATGTTGACGCGCGATTTCGGACTGTCTTTGGACGGCTATTTGAAAATGTTGGGGCAACAGGGCAAGTCGGCGCACACGCTGTCTGCCTACGGGCGCGATTTGACCGAACTCGTGCGGCTTTTGACGGAAGGGTCGTCTGAAACGGCGCAGGATTTGACGCGGCGCGATTTTGTGGCGGCGTTGAAACGGCTGTCGCAACAAGGCTTGAGCGAACGGACGCTGGCGCGCAAATTGTCGGCGTGGCGGCAATATTGCGGCTGGCTCGTGCAGTCGGACATGATGGACAACGACCCGACCTTCAACCTGAAAGCCCCGCGCCTGCCCGAACGCCTGCCCAAAGCCCTGCCGCAGGAAGAGTTAAACCATATGCTCGACAGTGCGCCCGTTGATGACAGTTTGGCAGTGCGCGACCATGCCTTGTTTGAACTGATGTACGGCAGCGGCCTGCGCCTGAGCGAGATACACGGCTTGGATTTGGGCGATGTGTTGCTGGACGAAGGCTGGGTAAGCGTAACCGGCAAAGGCAGGAAAGAGCGGCAAGTCCCGCTGTCGGGCAAAAGCGTCGAAGCCTTGCGCGCCTACCTGTCCGAACGCGTGGCGGCAGACGGCGAAACCGCGCTCTTTACCGGCAAAAACGGCACGCGGCTCGGACAGCGGCAAATCCAAAAACGCCTTCAGGCATGGGCGGTGCAGCAGGGCAGCGGGCAACACATTTCCCCGCACATGATGCGCCACAGCTACGCCAGCCACCTTTTGCAATCCTCGCGCGACATCCGCGCCGTGCAAGAACTGTTGGGACACAGCAACCTCTCGACCACGCAGATTTACACCAAGCTGGATTTCGACCATCTGGCCAAGGTTTACGACGAGGGACATCCGCGGGCGAAACGGAAAAAGTGAAGGGGGCGGTTTGAGAGGTTCCATCTCTAATGCTTGGCATACGCAAAGGTCGTCTGAAACCGTTTCAGACGACCTTTAAACCTCTAAACATCCCATCCGACATCAATCCTCCCGCTTGCGTACCTCCGCAGGCGTGCAGTCGAAATATTGCTTGAATGCCTGCGTGAAGCTGGATGTGTGTCCGTAGCCGCAACGGTAGGCGATTTCGCTGATGCTCTCTTTGCCTGTCGTCAACGCATACAGCGCATATTGCATGTGTTTGTGCCGCAGCCAGTCGCTGACGGTAATCCCGAAATAATCCCGCAGGCGGCGTTGCAGCGTCCGTTCGCTGACGTGCAGTGCGGCGGCGAGTTCCGCCACTTGGTGCGCGCCTTGGTCAAATGCCTGATTCAAACCATGCACAAACCCGCCCCCATCCGACGGGCGAACCGTCCCGCCTGATTTTTCAGACGATGGCGACAACGGATAACGGCTGCAAAAATCGCGCCACAATCCCGCGAGCAACTGCAAAGCATCGGCTTCGCGCTGCAAAACATCGCCCAGACCGTCGCCTTGCGCCGACAGCATCAAACTGTTTTCCGCCAAAGCGCGCAATTCATCGCTCAAATGCCAATGACGCACCGTCTCGCGGTAAACCGCCGGCAGCATCGCCGCGTATTGCGGTTGCGACAGCCATTGCTCTATGCCTTTCAACGTGATTTTCGCTGTTTTTTCCCCTTGGTAGAGATAACGGCTGAACAAAATCTCCTCCTCCGCAGCAATCAACACCACCCGTCCGCCGTCAGCCTCAATCTGATAGCGGTTTTGATTGATGGCGAAATCCAAACGCCCCTCCAGCAGCAGGATGAACGAAATATAAGGCTCGGCAAGCTGCGTGCTTTGGAAATCCTTTTGCGCGGTCACGCAGCCGCCATGCAGGGAAATGCCGCTGTGCAGCGTATCGAAACGGTAATTGCCGCTCAGATAATCGCTGCCGCCGCCTTGTTGCACCAGTCGGACGAAATGCTGGCTGTTTAAAGAGTCTCTTTCCATAAATCATTTTATTTTCAACAGACTGCCAAACACAATAACACCGATTTCCCTTCAGGTAAACTGACACGAAGGTCGTCTGAAAACCAAGTCCGCGCCCTTGTTCCCCAAACGCTTCCGATAAAAAAGGGGAGGTCGGTTGTAGGGGGATGATGGAACGCAGATACAAAAAGGTCGTCTGAAAACCTGATTTCCAAAGTTTTCAGACGACCTTTGCTATGTTTGGCTGTTAAGCGGCGGCAACGGTAAAGCGTTCAAACAAATGCGCTTTGTTTTCTACGTCGTCAGCGATGGCGACCGCCAAATCCGCCACGCTGATGCCTGCCGGAATTTCACCGTCCATCAGCAAATCGTCTTTGCCCAAGCGGTATTTGCCGGTTTTGTCTTCGCTGAAACCGCCGTCCGCGCCCAGTCGTGCCGGAGGGGAAACGAAAGACCAGTTCACATCGCGGCGCGGCAGGAGTGCCGTCAAGAGGTGGCGTGCGGCATTGGCGCCGTCGTAAATGGCTTTGGGAAAGTCAGGCGTATCGACAACTTGCAAATCAGGTGCGGCATACAGGCTGCCTGCGCCGCCGACAATCAAGAGATACGGTACTTGCGCCGCTTTTGCCGCTTCGACGATGCTGTTTGCGCCGCGTGTAAAATCCGCGCCGATATTGGGATTGGTCCAGCCGGGATTGAACGCGCTGACCACAGCGTCAAAACCGGCCAGCTTGCCGGCGAAGTCCGCCGCGTTCACATCTGCGGAGACGGCGGCAACATTTTGCGCTTGGAACACTTTATCCGTATTACGGGCGAAAGCGGTCACTTCATGACCGCGACCTGCCAATTCTTGAACCACTGCGTTGCCAACATAACCTGTTGCGCCGATGACTGCGATTTTCATGTTTGACTCCTTGTTGAGGTGTGATTGATTAGATGAACGCATTGTAAGGTCGTCTGAAACGCTTGATAATCGCTGTTTTGCTGTTGTTATTATAAAGTTGAGCTAAATAATAGGATGAAAAAAGGTCGTCTGAAACGGGGTTTAAAGTTTCAGACGACCTGTTGTCAGTGGATGGACTCGATGCCGGTAATGTTTCCCTTGGGATCAAACGAGACACAGAAATAGTATTCGCCGTCAGGCACCAATGCATCGTCATCATTGTGAAACACGATATCGAAATCCTGATCGAAAAAATCCAATTTTTGCAGCTTTAAGTCTTGGAGGAAGCTTTCCGCCGTCGGATGCGGATTGGGAAAAAATCCGTCTTTGGTGCGGATGCCGTTGTGTTTGCGGATATGTTCGAGCAGGTAGGTGTTTAGGGAGGCATAGAGTTGCGTCTGTTGGGCAAATACTTCCGGCAAGCGTTTGAGCGTACCGCCCGCCGGTTTGTCGCCCTCTGCGTTCAAAGACAATTTCACAGGCAGCCCCGCCCATTCTGCCTTGGCTTCGAAATTTTCCATAAATGTGTTTAATCTGAATGTTGCCAGCGGATGGGTAAACAAAACGGGATTCAGATATTCGCGGCGTAGGTTTTCCAATTCTTGATTGTGTGCATCGCTTTCGAGTACCTCAACTAAAAGTATATGGCTCAACCACTCGCTTCCGAATGGTTCCCAATCCATGGCTAACTTACTTCGGATACGGTATACAGTCAGTGGCTTGAGCGTCTGAAATGAACAGTTTTTAAAGGGGTTGTTTGCATCGTCTTCAGCCCAGGTCAGCTTGTATACGGGCTGATCCATGAACGTACCGCTTTTAACATGGACATAGCCTAAAATTGGGCAGCTTTTGGCTTGGAATTGTTTTTTGCCGCCACCTATGCCCGCATTAATCCTGAATATTCCTATTTCAGGGTCGAAATCGGAAGTCAAAACCAGCATTTCTTCCGGTTCGTTGGCAAATAAGTCGGCATAAACCGCCGTATTCAAATTCAAAGCCGCCAAACGCGCGCGCTCTTGTTCATCTTCGGCAGAAGGGCCGATACCCAAAAAACGCAGCAGGCGCGTCAGTATGCCTTCGCGTTTGACGCGGCCCGGTTCGTCGAAAGAAGCCATCATAAAATCCTTTTAAAATGTGAACATCAATTGGCGGTATACCTGAAAAAGGGTAGATATGCAAATGGCGATAAACGAATATGGCTCAACCACCCAATCAGTTCCGCGCCGATTTTTCATCCGCGCTATATAATCTGCAGTATTGCCAACAGGTCGTCTGAAAACCCCGATTCCAACCTGGTAAACACCATGCAAGACATCAAACCCCTGCTCGTTTTCGCCGCCGTCCTCGAACACGGCAGCATGAACGCCGCCGCTGCCGCGCTGGGCATGACCCCGTCTGCCGTCAGCCAGCACATCAACCGCCTCGAAACCCTGCACGGCATCAAGCTGTTAAACCGCAGCACGCGCAGCCTTTCGCCGACCGATGCCGGCCGCGCCTTGGGCGAATACTGCCGCCGCCTCGCCGCCACCCTTGCCGATACGCGTACCGTTATCGACAACCTCAAAACCGAACCCGTCGGCGAATTGCGTATCTCCCTGACTTCCAGCGTTATCGGTTCCCGCGCTTTTCAGACGGCATTTTCACGATTGCAAACTGAGTTTCCCAAAATCCGCCCCGTCCTCAATTTCAGCGACACTTTGGATGACCTGCAACACAATCAGACCGATATCGCCATACGCGGCGGCGACCGCGCTTTGGACGATCCCAATTTGGTCGCGCGCCATCTCGTTACCTGGCCGTACACCGTTTGCGCCGCGCCCGATTATCTCGACCGCCATCCGCCCATCACCCATCCCTCGCAGCTTCATGCCCACCGCTGGCTGCACTTCCTGCCCGTGCGCACGACCTTGCAACACGGTGGAGAAAGCTATTTCCTCGACATCGCCGACAGCATTGCCTGCACGCATCTTGCCGCCGTGCGCAGCCTAACCGAAAGCGGTTTCGGTTTATCTTTGCAAGTGGGCGGCGAAGTTCGGGAAAAAATCGCCCAAGGTCGTCTGAAAACCGTTTTGCCCGAGTGGACGCTGCCGCCGGTCAGCCTCTATTTGGTGACGCCTTACCGCGTCCAGTCCGCCAAAACCGAAGCTGCCGTCCGTATCTTCACGGAAAGTTTCGCCAAGGAAGCAGACGCATGAACGCGGAAAATTGGCGCGTTTACCTGATTCTGTGTGAAAACGGCGCGCTTTACTGCGGCATCAGCAACCGCCCGCAAGAGCGGTTCGCTGCCCACCTCGCCGGCAAAGGCGCGAAATACACGCGTCTGAACAAACCGACGGCGATGCGTATCGTTTCAGACGACCTCTCCAAAAGCGAGGCGCTGAAACGGGAAATTACCATCAAAAAACTGACGGCAGGGAAGAAGCGGGAATTGTGGGAAGCGGCGGCGGGAAATGCGGTTGCTTTAGAATAGCGGGTTTTGCCGCAAAATAGGCTTATGTCGGTAAGGGAAGAAACTTCTGCGGATGAGTAGGTAAAAATTCATATTGGATGTTATCATTCTTCATATCTTAAAGGGCTTGAGCCAAAATGAATGGGTATTTAAGGAAAGATATGATTTTTTCTCAACTCAACCGCGCAATCTTATTCGTATTTTCACTCACGGCTTTGGCGGCTTGCGGCGTCGGACCGGCAGCTTCCCAAGAAACACTTGCTGATCAAAACAGCAAAAAAGAGCCTGCCGTATCGTCCCAAAAAACCGACAAGGATAAGTGCTACATCAATTATCCTAAGGAACAGAAGCATTTGGCAGAGGCGGAATGTTTAACCTTGCCTATTTCATCTAAAACCTGGTTTCAATCCTACCCGAGACTGTCAAATGGTTTTCTGGATTTGAATAAGATTAAGGCGCCAAAGGATGTTAAAGAATATATATATGCTGTTCCAACAAGTGTCCCCGAGCATGCAAAAGTTTTGGGTGTGATTCCCTATAATGATTCATTTGCATGGCTTGTTGTTGCCATTAATGGGGAATCGGAAGAATCTGAAGGAAATAGCATTGTTGAACAAAAATATGATATTTATCCGGTCAATAGAAAGGATGGAAGCATAGTTCAAGACCATACCGGTCTTCCAACTTTAGGCTCGATAGATGTGATATATGAATCATTCTATGACAATAAAAAATTGTTGCGCCCACCCTTCAATTTTAAAAAAATAGATGGAATACTGAGTTACCATGTAGCAGATACCTTGTCCTTGAAGCCGCAAGGAAAGTGTGTGATGGAATTTGAACTCGGCAAAGAGTTTGTATTAAAAACAGATAGGGTCTGCTATGAATTTCATCAGGGTAAAAAATCCATATCTTCTAAGGATAAGACGGTTTGGAAGCTAAATCCGGAAAGTATGGAATTTGAAGATCAAGAATTGTCATCAGAAAATTAAAAGCCGTATCACATTAATATTTTGGATTGATTGGAATCTGCCTCAAGTCGGATAAGTTTTTAAGCCGCATGAAACTGAAAATACGCGGATGGCGGGTGTGCAGAGACTGCATAGTTGTTTGATTTTGGATGATTGAACCACCCTGAGAGGTCGTCTGAAAAAGGGTATCCAACGGATTGTAAATAGGAATTTCCGTTGAAGTCGATTTTTCAGACGACCTTTTTGTAACGGTCATTCTGATTTTATAGTGGATTAACTTTAAACCAGTACGGCGTTGCCTCGCCTTGTCTTGATTTAAATTTAATCCACTGAGACCTTTGCAAAATTTCTTTTCCTCCAACAACCGAAACCCAAAAACAGGTTTTCGGCTGTTTTCTCCCCCAATCACTCCTAATTTTACCCAAATACC
>NZ_AJMT01000051.1:0-8153 GCF_000260655.1 Neisseria sicca VK64 | reverse complement strand
CGAGGAGGACTTGATCAATATAGTGGATTAACTTTAAACCAGTACGGCGTTGCCTCGCCTTAGCTCAAAGAGAACGATTCTCTAAGGTGCTGAAGCACCAAGTGAATCGGTTCCGTACTATCTGTACTGTCTGCGGTTTCGTCGCCTTGTCCTGATTTAAATTTAATCCACTAGAAATGCCGATAAAAAAGGTCGTCTGAAACAGAAAATCCGTTTTCAGACGACCTTTTAAAATCATTCGGTATTATTCAGCGTTGTTTTGTACCACTTCTTCAGTTTCGGTGGCTGCGCCGACTTGTTCGGCTTCTACTGCCTCAGTTTTCGCTGCCTGTTTGGCCGCTTGGCGCTCGGCTTGTTCTGCCAAAGCCTGCTGGACAAACGGATGCTGTTGGGCGATGGCTTGTTCTTCCGCGCTGACTTCGCCTTTGAAGCGGTTATTCAAATCAAAACGTTTTCCACCGCGCGCCAATGCTTTGAGGTAGCGGGGGCGGCGGCAATGGTTGGCGAGGACGCGGGCGATCAGTGCAGGATCGTATTGGGGCAGCGCGGCAACAAGGTCTTGGTCGATGCCGACGGCCAGCGGTTTGAATCGTTTGAAGACGTCGTATTTGCCGTAGATATGGTCGGCAATCATGTCGGTCTGTTTTTTCTTGCTCATGGTTTGGACGGCGGATTTCAAAGCTGCGCCCAAAGCGGTTTCTTGTGTCATGTCGTTTGTATTCCTCTAAAATAAAGCCGTGCGTTTCGCTATGGCACGGTAATGGCGGTATTTTAGTATAAAGCCTGTGTTTTGGCTAAGTTTTTTTGCGAATGTTCGATTGTAAATGTTTATGTTGCGGTCAAGCCGGCACACTTATCTCAATAGGTGTTGAGAAAGGTCGTCTGAAAATGTTCGGCACAATCCGTCATGTTTGTTTTCAGACGACCTCTTTAGATTTTATCTTCACTACTTGGTAATGTCTGGCGTATCGACGGCTACGTCGGCATTTTGCGCGCGATGGCGCAGGGCGTGGTCGATAAGCACGAGCGCGAGCATGGCTTCAGCGATGGGGGCGGCGCGCAGGCCGACGCAGGGGTCGTGTCTACCGTGGGTGGCGAGTTCGACGGGGTTGCCGTTGATGTCGATGCTGCGGCGCGGGGTGGCGATGGAACTGGTGGGTTTGATGGCGATGTTGACGTGGATGTCCTGCCCGGTGCTGATGCCGCCGAGGATGCCGCCGGAGTGGTTGGACAGGAAGCCTTGCGGGGTGAGTTCATCGCCGTGTTCGCTGCCGCGTTGGACGATGCTGCCGAAGCCCGCGCCGATTTCCACGCCTTTGACGGCGTTGATGCCCATCATGGCGTAGGCGATTTCGGCATCGAGGCGGTCGAAAACGGGTTCGCCCAAGCCCACGGGGACGTTGGCCGCTTCGATATGCAGTTTCGCGCCGACGGAATCCAACGATTTGCGCACGCTGTCCATATAGTTTTCCAGCTCGGCAATTTGGCTTTGGTTGGCGGCGAAGAAGGGATTTTGGGAAATGTGTTCGTAACCTTCAAACTGAATTTCTTTTTCGCCGACTTGGGTCACGTAGGCGGTGATTTCTGTGCCGAATTTTTCTTTCAGCCATTTTTTGGCAACGGCTCCGGCGGCAACGCGGGCGGCGGTTTCGCGGGCGGAGCTTCTGCCGCCGCCGCGGTAGTCGCGCGTGCCGTATTTGTGCCAGTAGGTATAGTCGGCGTGGCCGGGACGGAAGCTGGTGGCGATGTTGCCGTAGTCTTTACTGCGCTGGTCGGTATTGCGGATTAAGAGGGCGATGGGTGTGCCGGTGGTTTTGCCTTCGAAGACGCCGGAGAGGATTTCGACTTGGTCGGCTTCGCGGCGTTGGGTAACGTGGCGGCTGGTGCCGGGTTTGCGCCGGTCGAGGTCGGCTTGGATGTCTGATTCGGTCAATGCCAGTCCGGGCGGGCAGCCGTCGATGATACAGCCCAAACCTGCGCCGTGGCTTTCGCCGAAGGTGGTAACGGTGAAGAGTTGTCCGAAAGTGTTGCCTGCCATGTTTCCCTCTATCGGTCATTTGCTGAAAGATGACGGATTTTAGCATACAAAGGTCGTCTGAAACGCTTTCGGCGGGCGAATCCTGCCTGCGGCACACCTTCTTTTATCGAATCAAATCCCAAGCAAATTTGCCTATGGTCAGGCACAGCAACACCATAAATCCGTAACGCAGAAACTTGGTTCCGCCGCGTATCGCCAATTTCGCGCCGACCACGCCGCCGCACAAATTCGCCAGCGCAAGCGGGATTGCCCACGCCCAAACGACATGTCCTTGCGGGATAAAAAATGTCAGCGCGGCGAGATTTGTGGTCGAGTTGATGACTTTGCCCGATGCGTTTGCCGTCAAAAAATCGTAACCGTAAAAACGGACGAACACGAAAGCCAAAAGGCTGCCTGTCCCCGGCCCGAAAATCCCGTCGTAAAAGCCGATTAATGCGCCGAAAAACAAGCCCCACAAGGTTTCGCAGCGCGTCAGCTTTTCGGTGCGCACTGTTTGTCCCAAATCTTTTTTGATAAAGGTATAAACACACATGGCAATCATGATGACCAGCATCGCCGGTTTCATATATTGCACAGGGAAAAAGACCACGGCTTTCGCGCCCAGATAGGAAGCGGCAAACGCCAGCACGGCTGCGGGCAGCAGCATTTTCCACGGTACGGGGATTCTGCGCAGATATTGCCCCGTGGCAGTAACCGTCCCGCAGCAGGAGGCAAACTTATTCACGCCCATCACCGAAGCAACAGGTGTGGAAGTTGGCAGCAAGTTAAACAGCCCGGGTATTTGCAACAACCCGCCGCCGCCGACCGCCGCGTCCATCAGTCCGGCGCAAAATCCGGTGAGCAGTAAGAGGTAGAAAAAGGAATCTACGGGCATAGTCCCTCCCTTGAAAAAAGCTGCCTTATCGGTGTCGAGCGATTGTGGCGGAATGCTATCTGGAACAGGCGGTATTTTAACTGAAAACCAACCTGCGCCGTATTGCCGCCTATCCCGTTTCAGACGACCTTTTCTTTTAGATTCAGTGACTCACATTGCGGAAGAGGCGTTCCTCCATTAGAATCCGCCCTTCCTTGTTTTCCCGCCTATTAAGGTACTGCGACTACGGACAAAACCGTTTTCAGACGACCTGTTTGACCCGATGCCGCAAAAGTGCAATGCCATTGCCTGCTGACTGACTTTCTTTTCAGTCGCTTTAAAGCTATAGTGGGTTAACGTAAAACAAGGGCGGCTTTGCGTTGCCCTGCCCTGCGTTTTATCCATCTGCCTAAACGATGCGTTTCAGCTCAGTTGAAAGAAACTCCGCAATGAAAGAATTAGACAAAACCGACCTGAAAATCCTGAAAATCCTTCAGCAAAATGCCCGCACACCCATGACGGAGTTGGCAGAAAAAGTCGGATTATCCACCACTCCGGTTACCGAACGCGTCCGCCGCCTTGAGCGCGACAATTTCATTACCGGCTATCATGCCCGCCTCAACCCGCACCAACTCGGGCAAAGCCTGCTGGTCTTTGTCGAGCTGAAGCTGCGTTCCAAATCGGGCAATATTTTTGAAGATTTCCGCCGCGAAATCATGCGGATTCCGCAAATTTTGGAATGCCACCTCGTATCCGGCGAATACGATTACCTGATCAAAGTCCGCCTGCCCAATATGGCGGCTTATCGGGATATGTTGGGCAATATCCTGCTGCACCTGCCTGCGGCAGCGGAAAGCCGCAGCTATGTCGTTATGGAAGAGGTCAAAGAAACGGCAGTGTTAGATTTAGAGTGATTTAACTACATTAAAAAAGGTCGTCTGAAAGTTTATAACGTTCAGACGACCTTTTTTCAAAATATAGTGGATTAAATTTAAATCAGGACAAGGCGATGAAGCCACAGACAGTACAGATAGTACGGCAAGGCGAGGCAACGCCGTACTGGTTTAAAATTAATCCACTATACCTTTTATACCCACGATAGAAACACTATCAACCAAGATGCCTTGACAGCTTCAACCCCATCCCTTCCCCATCAAATCCAAGCATTTCCCTACCAAACCCACAAACAAAAAAAAAATGCACACATTCAATTGAATGTGTGCCAAGTCTACAAAGGAGAAATAGAGGAGAAACTATTAACTGACTACTCGAACCAGCTAACGAATCGGATTATCCATGAAAATAAAATTTTAGGCAAGTATTTTTCTTGTAAAGTTTCTAAATTAATTCATTGTAATATTTAAGCTGTAACTCTATTTCATCACTCTTAGCCTACCGTATCCCAATAAAATAAAAACCACCCACTGCAAACCGAATACCAAACCAGCATCAGCAGCTTCCAAACCTGCCCACCGAATCAATGTTAAAATACGCGTCCCTGTCATTCACGAGCAAAACACATCATGACCGCCGCCATCGAACACGTCCAAGCCGCCGCCTTTGATTTGGACGGCACATTATGCGATTCCGTCCCCGACCTTGCCGCCGCAGCCGAAGCCATGCGCGAATATCTCGGCATGGAGCCGCTGCCCGCCAAAACAGTAGAAAGTTACGTCGGCGACGGCATCGGCAAACTCGTTCACCGCGTCATCACCAACGACCGCGATCAAGAAGCCGCGCCCGATTTGTGGGAAAAAGGTTTCGTGTTCTACATGAAATACTACCGCGACCACTTGAGCGACTTCACCCGCCCCTACCCTGAAACCGAAGCCGGGCTGGCATTGCTCAAATCACTGGGCATCCCGCTGGTGGTCATCACCAACAAAAACGAAATCCTCGCCGTCGAACTCTTAAAACAGCTCGGACTCGCTGACTACTTCAGCCTGATTCTCGGCGGCGACAGCCTGCCCGAAAAGAAACCCAGCCCGCTGCCGCTGCAACACGCCGCCGAAGTCTTGGGCATCGATCCCGCCAATATGATCATGGTCGGCGACTCCCGCAACGACATCATCGCCGCCAAAGCCGCAGGCTGCCTCAGCGTCGGCGTCACCTTCGGCTACGGCGACATGACTTTATTGTCGCAAGACAAAGCGACCCAACCCGATTGGATTATCGGCTCGCTACCCGAAATTTATGAAAACCTGCGACCGAAAAAAGCAGAAGACGACGAGTAATCAGTATCCTTGTTTTCAGACGACCTTTATTCCGGCTTCAAAAGGTCGTCTGAAAATAAAGCAGTGGAAATAAAAAAATTCGTCATTCCCGCGCAGGCAGCAATCCAGACCTTGATTTTTCAGAATTGTTTAAAAGTTTCATTAATTTCAAATCACTGGATTCCCGCCTACGCGGGAATGACGGAATGAAAGTTGCTTATCTCTCCTCTATCCTACGACACACAAGTCAGATTCAAGAATCTGACCTACGAATCGACCTTTTCAGACGACCTCTGCATGAAACCCCAAAAATCCCTGCGCGCCCGCGCGATGGACATTCTTTCCCGACAGGAAATCAGCCGCGTCGGGCTTAAGCGCAAGCTCGCCCCGTATGCCGAAAGCGAAGAAGAATTGGAAAACGTGTTGGATGAATTTGCCGGACGCAACTGGCAATCCGACCAACGCTACGCCGAAGCCTACATCCACAGCAAAAGCCGCCAACACGGTTCCCTGCGTCTGAAACAGGCATTGGCGCAGCAAGGCATAGACGAAACCGTCAGCCGCGAATTCATGCCCGACAAAGCGAGCGAACTGCAAACCGCAGTCGCCGTGCTGCGCAAAAAATTCAAACAGCCTGCCGCCGATTTGAAAGACAAGCAAAAACAAGCGCGCTTCCTCGCCTATCGCGGATTCGATATGGACACCATCCACGCCGCGCTCAAAAGCAGTTGGGACGGAGACGATGTTTTTGAATACGGAGAAAATTAAACCGCCCTGCTTGAATCTTCCTGTCCATCGGCGTACCCTTACGCTTTTGCCACCCATTCACAACAGAGATGACCATGTCCGAAGAACAACGCAACGCCCCTAATCCGCTTTTGGAAGACGAACGCAAAAACCCTGTTTACCGACTCGGTCGGGCTGTCGCCGGATTTATGGTTATCGTATGGGCGGGCGTATTGATTTTGGTGTTTTATTTAGTATTCCGTTTTTGGTTAAACTAAATTTCTCGCACGCCCTCCATCCCATTTTCTACAACCGTTTGCACTTTGCAAAAAGGTCGTCTGAAAAATCAAATATCGATTTTTCAGACGACCTTTTCCAATTTATCAAAACACATTTGAGTTCAGATCAGGCAACACCATACCGGTTGAAAGCCGTTCACGATAAATTATCTATCCGCTCAAATCACAGGCATTCAAAACCAACCGGCAACAGCATGAAACAGATAAGTCATACCGCTCCACGCCCATTTGCTTACTGCAACCGTTATCCAGCCCATCAACACCAGCACAATCAAACCGAAAAAATCAGGTATATGCAGATAAAGCCAAGCCGCAACAGGTTTGCGCCAAAAATCTGATTGCTGCTGTTTCTTCTCCAAAGCCGCGTGCATAAACGGTCGCTCCAAATGCAGATCACAATCCACACCATACTCGCTGCGCACATACTCATTGATGACTTTCAAAGTACGGCGGCTCGGTTGCAAGAAAATATCGATAAGCGTACCGACGACAGGAATCATGCCGAGCAACATATCCGCAAAAGCAAGATATACGGCAGGACGCATTTTATGATCCGGCACGCCCAACTCCCGCCCCATGCGAAAAGCCTTCATCGTCAAAAAAAGCCCGGCAATATCCCCGACAAAAGGAATCAGCGACAATATGGCATCAATGCCGATTCCTTGTTTGGTAAAAGGAATGCAAAACAAACTATCCATAGTATTGGCATATTTAGCCAACTCACGCTCACGTCGGATGATTTCCTGACGCTCATAAGGTATAGGTGTGTGCTTCATCATGTTTTTATTGTAGTGGTTTAACAAAATTTAGAGCGGTACAACGTCATGACCATTTACGGTCATTCTCTATAAAAGCTAATTGCAGTATGGCCGTTTGTGACGCAAGGTCGTCTGAAAAGCATTTGAGTATTTTTCATTTCATCAAAGTAGCGCTTTCAGACGACCTTTGAACGCGGTCAAACTACTTTTAACACGCCTTGGTTTCTTTACTTCGGCAGCCCGGTATTCGGATCCAATCCCGCCTGCTGTGCCAATCTGCGCACCAGTTCATCGGATGGTTTTGCCGGAGCCGGACCTTCTACAAAACGTTGGATGGCGATTTTACCGTCCCAACTCGGCAGTTTTGCCGGGGGCAGCGGGACAATTTCGTCTAGATCGTGAACGTTGAGCTCGGGTTTGAGATGTGCATGACGGTTTAGATAATCAAAAATAATTTTGTACCGACGCGAACGTTCCTTATCTTCAGGAATCCCCCATTGTTTATGATGACTATTAGGGTTTTCACTATAAAAAACTTTTCTTAACACATGAGCAGAAGTTTCATTACCCGCTTTTGTTCCTTGATGGGCATAAAACAAAGCCTGTTGATAGTTTTTTCGTATCGTTTTTTGCCACGCAGTTGCCTCCAAGGCAGCATTGGCATCGGGATATACCTGCTCGGTAGCACAAGCCTGCATCTTATTGGCTATTTCCACTCTAGCAAAATGGCTTGACTCATCTTGTATATTTATTAACAGCTCACCTACTTCATACTGTGCCTTGGCATTCCCCAAATCTGCGGCTTTACGCAGATAAATAATCGAATCGTCTGCACCATGTTTGGGACCATAACCGACATCAATATAAAGCGACCACCAATAATGTGCGCTGGCAGGCAGGATTTTCATCAACTTTTCGTTCCAGTAAATACCTTCGCCACGACGTTCGCGGGTTTCGAGATTAATGTCTTTGCTCTTTAACAAGATTTCCTGCAAGGTCAGGTTTGCCTGCCAATGTCCGTTGGCTGCGGCAATACGGTAATACGGCAAATAACGGTCGAGCACTCCAGGTTTGGGCAGCCAACGGTTTTTAAAATCGTGGTAAAGGGCGTATCGGTATAGTTGATCTGCTTCCTGTGGCAAGGACGGGAACTGTTCTTTAACACAAGTAAATTCTAAGTTCTTGAGTTTGGAATGTTTGTAAGAAGATGAACCCAAAACTTGCTTGCCCACGTCTGTTTGGGGATTTCTGACAATATCCATCGCA
>NZ_AJMT01000050.1:0-4736 GCF_000260655.1 Neisseria sicca VK64 | reverse complement strand
AGGACAAGGCGAGGCAACGCCGTACTGGTTTAAAGTTAATCCACTATATTTTGCCTGCAAATCGCGTGATGCTCAAAAAAGGTCGTCTGAAACCGATTTTCAGACGACCTTTTCCCAACGCGTCTTCCCTTTTCCTGCACACATTGTCAACAAAATCCGCATAAAAAATGCTAAGATGACCGTCTCGATAGACATTTGGAACACCCATGAACCCACTACTCGACCAGCTCCAACCCTATCCGTTTGCCCGCCTGCGCGAAGCCATGCAGGGCGTTAACCCTCCCGAAGGCGTCGCCCCCGTCCACCTGCATATCGGCGAACCGAAACACCCTACCCCCGAAGTCATCACCAATGCGCTGACCGCCTCACTGCACGAACTGGAAAAATACCCCCTGACCGCAGGTCTGCCCGAGCTGCGTCAGGCCTGTGCCGACTGGCTGCAACGCCGTTACGACGGACTGACCGTCAACCCCGATACAGAAGTCCTGCCCGTACTCGGCAGCCGCGAAGCCTTGTTTTCCTTCGTTCAAACCATCTTAAACCCCGTTTCAGACGACCTCAAACCCATCGTCCTCAGCCCCAACCCGTTCTACCAAATCTACGAAGGCGCAGCCATTCTCGGCGGCGGCGAAATCCGTTTTGCCAACTGCCCTGCCCCGTCCTTCAAGCCCGATTGGAAAAGCATTACCGAAGACGTATGGCAACGCACCAAAGTCATGTTCGTCTGCTCGCCCAACAACCCCAGCGGCAGCGTCCTGCAACTGGAAGACTGGCAAGAAATCTTTGATCTGCAAGACAAATACGGTTTCATCATTGCTTCCGACGAATGCTATTCCGAAATCTATTTCGACGGCAACAAACCCATAGGCGGCTTACAGGCGGCAGCGCAATTAGGGCGCAGCAACCGCAATATCGTCATGTTCACCAGCCTCTCCAAACGTTCTAACGTCCCCGGACTACGCTCCGGTTTTGTCGCAGGCGATGCCGAATTGCTTAAAAACTTCCTGCTCTACCGCACCTACCACGGCAGCGCGATGAGCATCCCCGTTCAACGCGCCAGCATCGCCGCGTGGAACGACGAAGAACACGTCATTGCCAACCGCCGCCTATACCAGGAAAAATTCGACCGCGTCATCCCCATTTTGCAGCAGGCATTCGACGTCAAACTGCCCGATGCATCATTCTACATCTGGCTGAAAGTCCCCGATGGCGACGATTTGGCATTTGCCAAAAACCTCTGGCAAAAAGCCGCCATCCAAGTCCTCCCCGGCCGCTTCCTCGCCCGCGATACCGAATGGGGCAATCCAGGCGAAGGCTACGTCCGCATTGCCTTAGTTGCCGATGTCGGCAGCTGCGTCAAAGCCGCCGAAACCATCGTTTCCCTGTATCGCTGAATAAAGTGGCAGTTCAATAAAAGGTCGTCTGAAAACCTCAAATCCGAGTTTTCAGACGACCTTTTTAATTCCATTCAAACAGCCTTTGCTATAACGGCATTTACCTCACTTATCAAACTTGCCCATAAAACATTTTAAACCTACAATGCCGCTGTTTATCACATCTTTGAGTCCATCATGTTCTTCGTCCTTTCCCCCGCCAAAAACCTCAATGAAAAAGACCCTGCGCCCGTCAAAGAATTCACCCAACCCGACCTCTTGGCTGAAGCCGAAATCCTGATGCGCCAACTGCGTGAACTCGCCCCGCAGCAAATCGCCGAGCTGATGCACGTTTCCGACAAAATCGCCCTCTTAAACGCCGAGCGCAACGCCGAATGGCATACGCCGTTTACCCCCGACAACGCCAAACAGGCAGTCTTTATGTTCAACGGCGACGTTTACGAAGGCATCGCCGCAGACACCCTCAAACCCGAACAAATCCAATATCTGCAACAGCACGTCCGCCTGCTTTCCGGTCTCTACGGCGTTCTTCGCCCGCTGGATTTGATGCAGCCCTACCGCTTGGAAATGGGAACGGCGTTTGCCAACACACGCGGTAAGAACCTGTATGAATTTTGGGGCGACATCATCACCGACCTGCTGAACGACACCCTTGCCCAAGCAGGCAGCGACATATTGGTTAACCTCGCTTCGCAAGAATATTTCAAATCCGTCAACACTAAAAAACTTAAAGCCCGCCTGATTACTCCCGTTTTCAAAGATGAAAAAAACGGCAAATACAAAATCATCAGCTTCTACGCCAAACGCGCGCGCGGACTGATGGTACGATACGCGGCGGAACACAATATCACCGACCCTGAAATGCTGAAAAATTTCGATTACGAAGGCTACGCATTTAACGTAGCAGCGTCGAATGAGTCCGAATGGGTGTTCATGCGCAAAGAACAAACCAAGTAAAAACAAAAAACTAAATATTCGCCTGCAAATTTCGCTTGGCAAACCTGACAAATTTCATTATTATTTCGGCTTCAAGAAACGGAAGCGTGGCAGAGCGGTTTAATGCAACGGTCTTGAAAACCGTCGAGGGTTGATAGCCCTCCGTGAGTTCGAATCTCACCGCTTCCGCCATTTCTTGAAAATAGAAAAACCAAATAAAAATGAAGTGAAGCCCAGCCATCAACATTTTTATTTGGTTTTACTTTATTCTACGGAAACGTGGCAGAGAGGCTGAATGCAGCGGACTCGAAATCCGCTGAGGGTGCAAATCCTCCGTGGGTTCGAATCCCACCGTTTCCGCCAAACCGGACAAAAGCTGCTCTTTCCATAGCAGCTTTTTTGAATTTGCCTCCCAAGTATTGGCTATGTATAGGGGATGGACCCAACTTCAAGGGGCATTCAGTTTTCAGACGACCTTGGATTCGGATTTCAAGTGCATCAGTGGTTGGAACAGATTCAAGAATAAAACACTTGGCGTTTCGTAACCAAGTGTTTTTCTTTGGCGGATAAGGATGTTAATGTGTTGCATTGCAGGAAAGGCCGGTATGCTACCGCATACTGGTCTTTTTCTGTTATGGAAAGTTGCACTTCAAATCCGAATCCGCCGTCGTCTGAAAAGCATCAATTGCTTTTTCAGACGACCTTTGCGTATTTGCCGGATAGTTACTGCTCTTCCAAGCGTCCGTCGTGCATCAACATAACCCGTTCAAAGCGGACTGCCAACTCGTCATCATGCGTGACCACAATCAGGCTGGTATTCAACTCGGATTTCAGATCCAGCATCATATCCAGTACATTTTGCGCATTTTTACGGTCAAGATTGCCTGTCGGCTCGTCAGCAAGCAAACATTTGGGACGTGTTACCAGCGCGCGCGCAATGGCGGCACGTTGGCGTTCGCCACCGGAAAGCTCGCTGGGGCGGTGCTGTATGCGCTTTTTCAAACCTGCTTTTTCCAACATTTCAACCGCACGCTGTTCTGCTTCGGCTTTTTTCATCTTGCCGATTAAAAGCGGCATCATGACGTTTTCCAAAGCGGAAAATTCAGGCAGCAAATGGTGGAACTGGTACACAAAACCCAAATACTGATTGCGCAGCAGACCCAGTTGTTTCTGTCCCAACTGACCCAAATCCTGCCCCATCAGCACCACGCTGCCGGAAGTCGGTTTATCCAAGCCGCCCAAAATGTGCATCAAGGTCGATTTGCCGCTACCGGACGAACCGATAATGCTGACGCTTTGACCCTCGAGCACTTCGAGCCTCAACTGATTCAAAACATTGACATTCAATTGACCGTCTTTGTAGCTTTTGCTGACATTATCGCATTTCAAAACTACTTTATTCATAGCGCAAAGCCTCCGCCGGTTGGGTTCTTGCAGCACGCCAGCTTGGATAGAGCGTAGCGATAAACGACAAAATCAGGGAAATGCAGGCTATCAGCACAACATCATGAACACTGACGTCACTCGGGATATAATCGATGAAATAAACTTGCGGTTTGATGAATTGGAAACCAAACCAACTCTCTAACTGTTTGACAATACTGCCCACGTTCAAAGCCAGCGTGACACCGGTAATCACACCGGTCAAGGTGCCGAAAAAGCCGGCAAATACGCCCTGCACCATAAAAATTTTCATAATACTGCCCGGGGAGACACCCAAAGTCCTCAAAATGGCAATATCGGCTTGTTTTTCCGTAACTGCCATGACCAAAGAAGAAACCAAGTTAAAGGTGGCTACGGCAACAATCAGCAGCAGAATGATGAACATCACCCTTTTCTCCATTTCTACGGCCTCGAAATAACTGCGGTTGGTGTACGTCCAATCGCGCAACCATACTTCTTCTTGCAGATTTTTCGGCAGCAGTGTTTCGGTGAACGACGGCGCGTTGATCGGATCGGCAAGTTTCAATCTTAAGCCTGCCGCATTTTCATCTAGGCGGTACAAGACTTGGGCGTCTTTCATGTGTGTCAATGCCAGAGAATTGTTCAATTCATGGATTTTGGTTTTGACCAAGCCGACAACTTTAAATTGTTTCAGACGAGGTACGACACCGGCAGGCGTCACGTTGCCTTCAGGCGTAACGACAGTGATTTTTTCACCAACCTTTACATCCAAAGTCTCAGCCAAATCCTGTCCCAAAATAATATCGAATTCGCCCGGCTTCAAATCATCAAAACTGCCCACAGGCATTTCTTTACTGTATTCAACAATCTTTTTTTCTTCATCAGGCAAAATCCCGCGGATTTGAACACCTTGGACCTCACCCGCATTTGCCAGCAATGCCTGCCCCGAAACATAAGGTGCCGACTGAAGCACCTCTTTGCGTCCTTTAATAATCTCGCGCA
>NZ_AJMT01000049.1:0-4044 GCF_000260655.1 Neisseria sicca VK64 | reverse complement strand
CCCCGCAAAGTGTAACCGTTTTCACCCAGCAGCAGATGCAGGATCAGAATTTGCAGAACCTTGATCAGGTGCTGGAAGAAACGCCGGGTATTACCGTCTTGCAGGACTCCGTTACCGGCATGGGCGAAGCCCAGTATTATTCGCGCGGCTTCCCCGTCGATAATTACCAGCTTGACGGTGTGCTGGCCAATAAATACCTGCTCGGCGGGCCGCGCTTTATTGCCGCACAGGACAGCTATCTTTACGACAGGGTGGAAATCATCCGCGGTTCGAACGGGCTGAGCACCGGAGTGGGTGATCCGGCGGCAAGCGTCAATTTCGTGCGCAAACGCCCGATGGCGAAAAAATCGGGGGAATTGAACCTGAAATACGGTTCTTGGAACAACAAACGTGTCGAATTCGATTACGGCGGCGCGTTGAACAAATCCCAAACCCTGCGTGGCCGCGTCGTCGGAACATGGGAGGACGGCGACAGCTTTATGGACAGAATCAAACGCAAATCCCATGCCTTCTACACCGTATTCGATTGGACGCCAACCGACAAAGACAGCTTTACGCTGGGCTTCAGCCGTCAGCACCGCAACATCACCGGTGCGCCGACCAAGGGGTTGATGCGTTATTCGAAAGTTACCCAGGATTATGATTTCGAGTTGGGGGATTCCCCGACACATTGGATAGATGCCCGCGACGTTCCCCCGAGTTTCAACAACGGGGCGGAATGGGCGTTTAACAAAGCCACCAGTGACAATATGTTTGCCGAATACAAACATCATTTCAACGACCATATCAAGCTGCAAACTGCCTATACCCGCAGCCGCACCAAAAGCGACTTGCGTTACGGCGATATGGGGGTAAACGGCTACGCGCCGCAATTTAACGCGGCAACTTACGATTTCGGCCGTGAACGCGACAAATACGACGACAAGGCGTTCGATATCCATTTGGACAGCCGTTTCAAACTTTTTGACCAGGACCAGCAGTTTATTGTCGGTTTTAGCGGCATCCGCCATACCCAGACGAGGGACGATTATAATTTCAGCAGCAGCGGTGAATTGAATGTCGATGATGCCAAGCCTACAGGTATTGCGGCCATGACGGGAGAACCGATAGACCGTAATTTCTATTTATGGCAGGCGATTCCGCTTGATTACTGGAATAACGGCAGCTATCCCATGTTGGGGTACAACCGAGCTTGGGAGAAAAAATTGGGACCGGACGGGTTGATTTCCCGCGATCATTTGGCTTCGGAGCAATACGGCCCCTATTTTGCCCTGAAGCTCAAACCGGCCAGGTGGCTGACGGCGGTGGTAGGCGGGCGTTGGCTGACATGGCGGGACAAAGGGGGCGGGAAATGGTCG
The DNA here is from genome assembly GCF_000260655.1 of Neisseria sicca VK64. Classification (GTDB taxonomy): domain Bacteria; phylum Pseudomonadota; class Gammaproteobacteria; order Burkholderiales; family Neisseriaceae; genus Neisseria; species Neisseria sicca_B. The sequence continues at coordinate 2,686 of NZ_AJMT01000049.1, read as the reverse complement.
TTTTACAAAAACAAAAACAACGTGATAACGGACGATACGGTTGAAATGCCCGACGAAGGGTACGCCCCCGATCACAATAAAAGCAGTATGTATCACGATACAGTGCGCAAATTCGTCCCGTACGGCGGCGTGATTGTAGAACTGACGCCGACCATCAATGCCTACGCCAGCTATACCGGCATCCTGAAAACCAACAATGTCTTAAGGAACAGGCCGGCCTATGGCGAGGGCGGCGGATGGCTGCCGCCGATTACCGGCAATTCCAAAGAAGTCGGCATTAAAGGCGGCTTGTGGAACGACAAGCTGAATTTTGCCCTGTCTTACTTCACCATGACCCAGAAAAATTACCCCACGCTCGAACCTACAGGCTCGCGCTGTTACGAATGGAAATACGGTGGGGAAAACGGCAACGAACCGTGGTGCTTCCAAGGCGATTGGGAATACGGCACAGGCAAGGGCTATACCAGCAGGGGGTTCGACATCAATCTTGCCGGACAGATTACCCCGAAATGGCGGATGCAGGCAGGCTTTGTCAAACTGAAGATAGACAAACCTTACGACGCGCCCAACTCCTCCAACGACTTGGGGGACGACATGAATCTGGAGTACGGCGGCACCTATACCGCGCCGGATAAAACCTTCAAATTCTTCACCAGCTACGACTTTACGCCCAAGCTGACGATGGGGGTGGGGATGCGTTGGGTTAGCGGCACCAAGCCCAAACCTTGGGGGCATGGTCTTTCCAACGGGCAATATTACGTTTCCGACAAACCCAAAGCCCTGTGGCAGCCTTCCTACTCGATATGGAACGTCATGGCGCGCTATAAAATCAACAAACACGCCGCACTGGCGGTCAACGTCGGCAACCTGACCAATAAACGCTATTACACCAATTCCCGCAGCAATTTCTACGGCAAGCCGCGCAATGCCTCTGTTGCCTTGAAAATTAAGTGGTAGGCTGTTTGCACGGAACTCTTCCGCCAAGAAGCAGTTTGCATGACGGAAAAGTTTTAAAGAGGCCCAAAGGTCGTCTGAAAGTTTTCAGATGACCTTTTTATCTCCCGCGTCAATCTTTACATGTTTTCAAACCACCTTTAGCCGAATTGACTTGAGCAGAAGTGTAAAGGGGTTATAATCGATTAACAGATGAACAATCTGTTATTTCAACGGTAAGGACATCAAGGAGAAGGTAATGAAAAAACATGATTTTGAATCCCGCAAAGAAGCTTTGTTGAAAGACATTCAAGATGTAATGAACGATGTCGAAGAGCTGTACACCAAAGGCGTGGAAGCCGGTTCGGAAGAAGGTAAAAAAGCCAAAGCCAAATTGCAGGAAAAACTCGAAGCTGCCAAAGAGCGTTTGTATCGTTTTGAAGACGAAGCAGGCGAGCGCATCAGACATCATGCCGACCGCGCGCGCGAAAAATACGACGAATTTGAAGAATTGGCAGAAGAGCGTTTCAAAGAAGGCAAAAAACGCTTTGCCGAGTTTGGAGAAGAAGCGGGCGACCGTATCAAACGAGGCGCACGCCAAGCCGATGCAGCCGTACACGACAAACCTTATTACGCAATGGGCTTTGCCGCACTGGCAGGCTTGGTCGTTGGCGTCTTGCTGAACCGCCGATAATCGGCCAAACAGGAATGCCGTCCGGACACGATTTCCCAAAATCTTGTTCCGGCGGCGTTTGCTTATGAGGGGCGGCAAAGGTTTCAGACGACCCCAAAGCCTTCGGATTATCCGTTTCGGAGCAATCAGGGAAATCGGAATATGGGTATCAGACAAAATATCGAACATACGAAAACTCTGCTGAATCAAGGTATCGATTTGCTTTTGCTGCGGTTGCAGATTTTGAATCTGGATTTGGCGGAGCAGGCGGAAAACGTGTTCCGCATCATCATATGGCTGGTCGTATCGGGCATCTTGCTGCTGATTGCATTCATCAGTCTGCTTTTTGGACTAAACCGCGCGTTGTCGGATACCGCGGCGATATGGGTATTTTTCGGGATAACTGCCGTCAGCTTGATCGTCATTGCAATTTTGTTCGGCAAAGTCGCAAAAGACTGGCGCAGCCAAAACAACCAAATCGCGGCAACCTTGCAGGACATCCGGGCAGACATCGCCTGCCTGCGCGGTCAAGATATGCAGGAAGGAGGGGACGATGAATAAAACGGAACGCGATGAAGCACGCGAACTGCTGCAACTGGAAGCCAAACTCGTCCGCCTGAGGATTGAGGCATCGTATTTGAAACAGCGCAAGTTGAAGGAACAGGAAGAGCGCAAGTCGGACACGCTGATGAAGCTGCTGGATTTGGGCAACGAGCTGACGCAGACAAGCCTGCTGTATAAAACGGCAGGACTCGCCATTCCGCGCAAGTACCGCTTCGGCGCACTGCTGGCAGCGTTTGCGTTGAAGGCTGCGATGAAGTAGATGGGATTAGAAAGAAGGTCGTCTGAAAGTTGGGTTTCAGACGACCTTTTTGTATTTGTGGGGTTCGTGGGCGAAGCCCACGCTACGGTAGGTTTCAGACGATTTTTGGTTGTCGGTGTAGGTTGGGATAACCGTATCCGACGGGATATTTTTCTGCCGAGACCTTTGCAAAATTCCCCAAAATCCCCTAAATTCCCACCAAGACACTTAGGGGATTTCTCATGAGCACCTTCTTCCGGCAAACCGCACAAGCCATG
>NZ_AJMT01000048.1:0-16509 GCF_000260655.1 Neisseria sicca VK64 | reverse complement strand
ATTTATCGGTCGTATTGGTGAACGGAATACCGTGACGTTTAAACATATTTTGCGCATCGGCAATCTCACTGCGGCAGGTATCGATTTTGGCATAAGTCGAATTCGGACGGCGCTCTTGACGGATGGCCTGCAGGCGTTCGGGTTGAATGGTCAGGCCGAACAGTTTGTCTTTGTAAGGTTTGACCATGCGCGGCAGGTCGGTGGATTCCAAATCGTCGGGAATCAGCGGGTAATTGGCGGCGCGGATACCGTATTGCAAGGCAAGGTAAAGACAAGTCGGCGTTTTGCCCGAACGCGATACGCCCATCAAAATCACATCGGCTTCTTTCAGGTTTTTATCGCTGACGCCGTCGTCGTGGTTGAGCGAGAAATTGACCGCCTCCATACGCGCATCGTAGCGTTGCGTATTGCCGATACTGTGGTGCCCCTGCTCGGCGGCAACCGCCTCGGTGTTGAGTTCTTTTTCCAAAAGCCCAAGGAAGGTTTCGAAAAAATTGATATGGAAAGCACCCGCTTTTTTGATGATTTCACGGATTTCGTCATTGACGACACTGACGAAGGCAATCGGACGCAAACCGTTTTCCTGAGCATTGCGGTTGACTATTTCGACGACGGTACGCGCTTTTTCAGGCGTATCGATGAAGGGATAGGTGTGGCGTTTGAATTCGATTCTGCCAAACTGATTCAGCAGTGCCTCACCGATATTTTCAGCAGTCAGGCCAGTACGGTCGGAAATATAAAACACATGGCGCGGGGCGGTCATTCAGTCATCCTTTGAAATTTAAGACAGTTGCAGACGGTTATCATAGCAGCTGAAACCTTCTAAATAAAGGGAATACGCTTAAATTACACCCAACTACAACGCAATTAAACCCACCTTTAAACGCATTTTTATTTTAATAATCGAATTATCTTAAAATTTTATACCCATCCAAAACCTTTCCAAACTCTACCAATCAGTCATTAATCTATTTCAAACCTTATGTTTTACAAAGAAATAGACAACAGGAATACTGGTTTTCCCATCAGATTTCATTTGACTACACGCCTGAAGCCCGCAATTTTTCAGACGACCCGCAAATAAATCGAGACAGAAAAAGCATGACAGCGGTCGTTTGAATCGCTTAAAATAACAAAGCGTATTCGTTTCTTTTTTAACATATCTTGGATTGGACACACAAATGGCTGACAACTACGTAATTTGGTTTGAAAACCTGCGTATGACTGATGTTGAAAGCGTGGGCGGCAAAAACGCCTCCCTAGGTGAAATGATCAGTCAGCTGACTGAAAAAGGCGTCCGCGTCCCCGGCGGCTTTGCCACTACTGCCGAAGCCTACCGCGCATTTTTGGCGCACAACGGACTGAGCGAGCGTATTTCCGCCGCACTGGCACAACTGGATGTGGAAGATGTCGCCGAACTGGCGCGCGTCGGTAAAGAAATCCGCCAATGGATTTTGGATACGCCCTTCCCCGAACAACTGGATGCCGAAATCGAAACGGCATGGAACAAAATGGTTGCAGACGCAGGCGGCGCGGATATTTCCGTTGCCGTCCGTTCTTCTGCGACCGCCGAAGACCTGCCCGACGCATCGTTTGCAGGTCAACAGGAAACCTTCCTGAATATCAACGGCTTAGAAAACGTCAAAGAAGCCATGCGCCATGTATTCGCCTCTTTGTACAACGACCGGGCCATCTCCTACCGCGTACATAAAGGCTTCGAACACGACATCGTCGCCCTCTCCGCAGGCGTGCAACGCATGGTGCGTTCTGACAGCGGCGCGTCCGGCGTCATGTTCACCCTCGACACCGAATCCGGCTTCGACCAAGTCGTTTTCGTGACTTCATCTTACGGTCTGGGCGAAAACGTCGTACAAGGCGCGGTCAACCCCGATGAATTCTATGTATTCAAACCCACGCTGAAAGCGGGCAAACCTGCCATCCTGCGCAAAACCATGGGTTCGAAACAAATCAAAATGATCTTTACCGACAAAGCAGAAGCCGGTAAATCCGTGATGAACGTCGATGTTCCTGAAGAAGACCGCAACCGTTTCTCCATTACCGACGAAGAAATCACCGAGTTGGCACACTACGCGCTGACAATCGAAAAACACTACGGCCGCCCGATGGATATCGAGTGGGGCCGTGACGGCTTGGACGGCAAACTCTACATCCTGCAAGCCCGCCCCGAAACCGTAAAATCCCAAGAAGAAAGCAGCCGCAACCTGCGCCGCTTCGACATCAACGGCGACAAAAACGTCTTGTGCGAAGGCCGCGCCATCGGTCAAAAAGTCGGTCAAGGCAAAGTCCGCTTGGTGAAAGACGCCTCCGAAATGGATTCCGTTGAAGCAGGTGACGTACTCGTTACCGACATGACCGACCCGGATTGGGAGCCGGTAATGAAACGCGCTTCTGCCATCGTCACCAACCGCGGCGGCCGCACCTGCCACGCCGCCATCATCGCGCGCGAACTGGGTATTCCTGCCGTAGTCGGCTGCGGCAATGCGACCGAATTGCTGAGCAACGGTCAAGAAGTTACCGTATCCTGTGCCGAAGGCGATACGGGCTTCATCTATTCCGGCCTGCTGGACGTACAAATCACCGACGTTGCCTTGGACAATATGCCCAAAGCGCCAGTTAAAGTCATGATGAACGTCGGCAACCCCGAACTCGCATTCAGCTTCGCCAACCTGCCGAGCGAAGGCATCGGCTTGGCACGCATGGAATTCATCATCAACCGCCAAATCGGCATCCACCCGAAAGCCTTGTTGGAATTTGACAAACAAGACGATGAATTGAAAGCGGAAATTACCCGCCGCATCGCCGGCTACGCCTCCCCTGTCGACTTCTACGTCGATAAAATCGCCGAAGGCGTGGCAACATTGGCCGCATCGGTTTATCCGCGTAAAACCATCGTCCGTATGTCCGACTTCAAATCCAACGAATACGCCAACTTGGTCGGCGGCAGCATTTACGAACCGCACGAAGAAAACCCGATGCTGGGCTTCCGTGGTGCGGCGCGTTATGTCGCCGAAAGCTTCAAAGACTGCTTCGCGCTCGAATGCAAAGCCCTCAAACGCGTCCGTGACGAAATGGGTCTGACCAACGTCGAAATCATGATCCCGTTCGTCCGCACTTTGGGCGAAGCCGAAGCCGTCGTCAAAGCCTTGAAAGAAAACGGTTTGGAACGCGGCAAAAACGGCCTGCGCCTGATCATGATGTGCGAACTGCCGAGCAACGCGGTATTGGCAGAACAATTCCTGCAATACTTCGACGGCTTCTCTATCGGTTCCAACGACATGACCCAGCTGACCCTCGGCCTCGACCGCGACAGCGGCTTGGTGTCCGAATCGTTTGACGAACGCAACCCTGCCGTCAAAGTGATGCTGCATTTGGCAATCTCTGCCTGCCGCAAACAAAACAAATACGTCGGTATCTGCGGTCAAGGCCCGTCAGACCATCCGGACTTCGCCAAATGGCTGGTTCAAGAAGGCATCGAAAGCGTTTCCTTGAATCCGGATACCGTCATCGAAACTTGGCTGTATTTGGCTAATGAGCTGAATAAATAAGTTTTTTATCAACATTGAACAATCCCCCGATTGGAAACATTCGGGGGATTTTATGTAATAGGTGCTACATCAAACATACCTTACCGCATCGATCATCAAACCATACGGGGTCGTCTGAAACACATGATTTCAGGTTTTCAGACGACCCTCCTTAGATATAGTGGATTAACTTTAAATCAGGACGAGGCGACGAAGCCGCAGACAGTACAAATATAGTGGATTAAAATTGCAATGATACGGCGTTGCCAACGCCCTTATGTACTACCCGTACACGGCGGGCGTTGCCGCCTTGTCTCATTTTTATTTTAATCCACTATAGTACGGAACCGATTCACTTGGTGCTTCAGCACCTTAGAGAATCGTTCTCTTTGAGCTAAGGCGAAGCAACGCCGTACTGGTTTAAAGTTAATCCACTATAAAACCTTTATCGTTGTTTAATGTCTCGACCCAAAAGCCAAAAGGTCGTCTGAAAATTTTTCAGACGACCTTTTCTCAAGCTAACGCTTCAAAATTTGATCAGTACCAACCGCGCAGTTTCATCGCTTTTTCAACGCGGCGGATACTCATCATGTAAGACGCGGTACGCAGGTCCACGTCATACTCTTGCGCCAGATTCCAAATATCGCGGAACGCGCGGCGCAGGACGACGGTTTCTTTTTCCTGAACTTCGTCAAATTCCCAATAATAGCCTTGCAGGTTTTGCACCCATTCAAAATAGGAAACGACCACGCCGCCGCAGTTCGCCAGAATATCGGGGACGACCAATACACCATTTTGACGCAGGATAGCATCCGCTTCGGGCGTAGTCGGACCGTTTGCGCCTTCGACCACGATTTTGGCGCGGACTTTGCCGGCGTTTTCGGAAGTCAGTTGGTTTTCCAGTGCGCAAGGGGCGAGTACGTCCACATCCAGCGCCAAGAGTTCGGCGTTGCTGATTTCCTTGCCGTAGCCGGCTTTGTTAGTGATAAAGCCGTTGGCCTGATACTCTTTGAAGAGGGCTTCCATATCCAAGCCGTTTTCGTTGTAGATGGCGACGTCAACGGTGGAAACGGCAACGACTTTCGCGCCGGATTGATGCGCGTAATAGCCTGTGTGATAGCCCACATTGCCGAAGCCCTGAATGGCGTAGGTCGCGCCTTTGACGTCTTTGCCGAGTTTTTCCAAAGCTTGGACGGCGGCAAAGTTCACGCCGTAACCTGTCGCTTCGGTACGCGCCAAAGAGCCGCCGAATTCAACCGGTTTGCCGGTGAACACACCCGGCGCGGATTTTTTAACGATGTTTTCGTAGGCATCAACCATCCACGACATGATTTTGCCGTTAGTGTTCACATCGGGAGCGGGAATATCGATTTTCTCGCCGATGAGCGGGGAAATGGCTTCGGAATAAGCTCGTGCAATGCGTTCCAACTCTGTTTCGGAATAATCGCGCGGATCCAAAGTAATGCCACCTTTGCCGCCGCCATAAGGAATGCCCGCAACGCAACATTTGATGGTCATCCAAATCGACAGGGCTTTGACTTCGTCCAAATTCACATTGGGATGGAAGCGCACGCCGCCTTTGTACGGGCCGACGGCGTTGTTGTGTTGCGAACGGTAGCCGGTGAAGGTTTTGACCGTGCCGTTGTCGAGTTTGACGGGGAAGGTAACTTCCAAAACGCGTTGCGGGCTTTTCAGGATTTCATACACCGCAGGGTCGGCATTGAGTCGGTCGCAGGCGGTTTTGACCTGTTTGCGGGCGATTTCGAAAGGGTTAAGGGTTTCTTTTGCGGCGGATTGGGACATTTCTCTTCCTTCTTATGTCTGGTTGAAATTTAAGGGCTTCACAGTTGTAACTATAACCAATTTCCAAATGAAATGTAATAGCATGTAGTCAGTATTTTCAAAATTGATTAATTTATATATGAATTTATTTTCAGACGACCTCTGAAACCTGACACCCCGTTGCCTGATATCGCCGCCAAAATCGGCTACTAAAACTAAAGCCCTTGTTTTTAAAAAAATCGTCTGAAATTTTATATCATCAGGCTGATGCTTTAAAAACAGCAACGACCGCATTTCAGACTCGATAATATTGTTAACAATATCCAATTTTCGGCAGCACAAAATAAGGCATAACAAGATGGGCTGCTTCATCCATTTTGACTTTAATATAGTGGATTAACTTTAAACCAGGACGGCGTTACCTCGCCTTGTCCTGATTTAAAGTTAATCCACTATAAAATATGAAAAAGGTCGTCTGAAAACCCATGTTTCAGGTTTTCAGACGACCTTTTTGAACCTCATCGTTTACCGTTCGGCGGCGCTGCTTCTTTCGGCTTGCTCTTCTGCCGCTTCATACGCTTCCACAATTTTCTGTACCAGCGGATGACGGACGACGTCTTCGCTGGTGAAGGTGTGGAAATACAGCCCTTCCACATCACGCAGTTTTTCGCGGGCGTCTTTCAGGCCGGATTTGACGTTGCGCGGGAGGTCGATTTGGCTGATGTCGCCGGTGATGACGGCTTTCGCGCCGAAGCCGATGCGGGTCAGGAACATTTTCATCTGTTCGGGCGTGGTGTTTTGCGCTTCGTCCAGAATCACATACGCGCCGTTGAGCGTGCGGCCGCGCATGTAGGCGAGCGGGGCAATTTCGATCAGGCCTTTTTCCATCAGTTTGGTCACGCGGTCGAAGCCCATCAGGTCGTAGAGCGCGTCGTAGAGCGGGCGCAGGTAGGGGTCGACTTTTTGCGCCAAATCGCCGGGCAGGAAGCCGAGTTTTTCGCCTGCTTCGACGGCGGGACGGACGAGGACGATGCGCTCGATTTGGTGTTTTTCCATGGCATCGACGGCGGCGGCGACGGCGAGATAGGTTTTGCCCGTACCCGCGGGGCCCAATCCGAAGACGACGTCGTGGTTTAACAAGGCGCGGATGTAGCCGTTTTGGCGCGGGGTGCGCCCGCCTATGCTGCCGCGTTTGGTGCGGAAATAATATTGTTGGTCGTGATGTTTTTCTTCGTGTTTCTCGTCGGCGGTTTTGGCTTCGACGGCAGCGAGGCGGATGGCGTTGTCGTCCAAATCGCCTTGTTCGGCGGCTTCGGCGAGCGCGAGCAAGGCGCGGCGGCCGGCGTGGGCGAGTTCGCCCATGAAGGTGAAGTGTTCGAAGCGGCGTCTGATTTGGATATCGAGGGCTTTGCCCAAGGCTTCGAGGTTGCCGTCGAGCGCGCCGCAGAGGCGTTGGAGGACGGTGTTGTCGATGTCTTCAAATTGAAGATGGACGGTATGGGTCATATCTTGTTTCCATGATGATTAAAGGTCGTCTGAAAGGTGCGGGATGCTTTTCAGACGACCTTTCGGTGTTATTTGTTTTGCGCCTGTTCGCGAAGCTCGCGGCGCAGGATTTTGCCGACGTTGGACTTGGGCAATTCGTCGCGGAACTCGATGTCTTTCGGCACTTTATAAGCGGTCAGCTCGGTACGGCAGAATTCGATGAGTTCTTCTTTGGTCAGGCTTGGGTCTTTTTTGACGACGAAGACTTTGAGGGCTTCGCCTGTTTTTTCGTTGGGCACGCCGATACAGGCGACTTCCATGACTTTATCGTTGTGTGAAACGACTTCTTCGATTTCGTTCGGATAAACGTTGAAACCGGAAACGACGATGAGGTCTTTTTTGCGGTCAACCAGTTTCAGCCAGCCTTTTTCGTCCATGACGGCGATGTCGCCGGTTTCCAAAAAGCCGCGCGCGTCTATGGTTTTAGCGGTTTCTTCGGGACGGTTCCAGTAGCCTTTCATCACTTGCGGGCCGCGCACCCAAAGTTCGCCTGGCTGTCCGATGCCGACTTCTTTGCCGTTCGCATCTCGCAATTCGACTTCGGTGGAGGGAACGGGCAGTCCGATGCCGCCGCTATACGTTTCGATATTGAGCGGGTTGCAGCACACGCCGGGGCTGGCTTCGGTCAGACCGTAGGCTTCGACGATGGGCGTACCGGTGATTTTTTTCCATTTTTCGGCGACGGCTTTTTGAGTCGCCATGCCGCCGCCCAAAGTCAGGCGCAGGTTGGAGAAATCGACGGTGGCGAAATCAGGTTGGTTGACCATGCCGTTAAACAGGGTGTTCACGCCGATGAAGACGCTGATGCGCTCTTTTTTGAGTTCGCCGATAAAGCCTTTCATGTCGCGCGGGTTGGTAATCAGGATGATTTTGGAACCGGCGTTGGTGAAAATCATCAGGTTCACCGTCAGGGCGAAGATGTGGTAAAGCGGCAGCGCGGCGATGACGGTTTCTTTGCCTTCGCGCAGTTGGTTCTTAATCCATTCTTTCGCCTGCAGCATATTGGCGCAGATGTTGCCGTGGCTGAGGATGGCGCCTTTTGCCACGCCGGTCGTGCCGCCCGTGTATTGCAACAGCGCGGTATCTTCGCGGGTCAGGGTAACGGGGCGGAAGGTATGTGCCGCACCTTCTTTCAGGGTCGTCTGAAAAGGGATGGCGCCGGAAATACGGTATTCGGGCACCATTTTTTTGATTTTGCGCAGCACGAAATTCATCAGCGTGCCTTTGAAGAAACCGAACATTTCTCCGACAGAAGCGACGATGACGTGTTTGATTTGCGTGCGCGGTAGCACCAGCTCCAGCGTGTTGGCAAAATTTTCCAAAACGATGATAGTGGTCGCGCCGCTGTCTTTCAACTGATGCTCCAGCTCGCGCGGGGTGTAGAGCGGATTGGTGTTTACCGCCACCAGCCCCGCCTGCAGGATGCCGAAAAGCGCAATCGGGTATTGCAGCAGGTTGGGCAGCATAATCGCCACGCGCTCGCCGCGCGGCAGCTTCAGGACGTTTTGCAGATAGGAAGCGAAATTTTCCGCCAGCTTGCCGACTTCGGCGTAAGTGAGCGTTTTGCCCATGTTTTGAAACGCGGGTTGATGCGCGAATTTTTCAACGCTTTGACGGAATACGTCGCTGATCGAACTATATTGCGTGATGTCGATTTCGGCATTGACACCTTGTTCGTAGCTGTTGAGCCAGAGTTTTTCCATATAAATAATCTTGTTTCGTTGGTTTTATGGTTGTCTTGAGGTCGTCTGAAAAGGCGGGAGCAAACCCGTCGCAATAGTTTTCAGACGACCTTTTATCTTTTTTATTCAAGCAGTAATAATGACGGGCTTATCTGTGGACATGATAATGCCGCCGCCCAAGCAGACGTCGCCGTCGTACAGCACGGCGGATTGACCAGGCGTTACCGCCCATTGCGGTTCGTCGAACACCAGCTCGACCGTTTCATCATCGAGATAACGCAATTCGCAGGGCGCGTCCGCCATGCGGTAGCGGGTTTTGCAGGTGTAGCGCCCTTCTCTCGGCCGTTCGGGCAGCGTGAAACTCAAATCGTTCATGACGAGGCTGCGGGTATAGAGCAGCGGATGGTCATGACCTTGCACGACGATGAGTTCGTTTTTCGTCAAATCCTTCGCGGCAACAAACCACGGTTCACCCGCGCCGCCGATGCCCAATCCTTTGCGCTGTCCGAGCGTGTAGAACATCAGCCCGACGTGTTCGCCGACGGTTTTGCCTTCGGGCGTCACCATTTTGCCGTTGTTGGTCGGCAGGTATTTTTGCAGGAACTCGCGGAACGGACGCTCGCCGATGAAGCAGATGCCGGTACTGTCTTTTTTGGCGGCAGTCGGCAAATTAAATTCGGCGGCAAGGAGGCGGACTTCAGGTTTTTCCAAACCGCCCAACGGAAAAATCGCGCGCTCGAGTTGGAAAGGCTTGAGGCGGTAGAGGAAATAGCTTTGGTCTTTGTTTTGATCCAAACCTTTGAGCAGGTAATGAGTGCCGTTGCGGACTTCTTTGCGCGCATAATGCCCCGTGGCAATGGTATCCGCGCCCTGCTCTATGGCGTAGTCCAAAAAGCATTTGAATTTGATTTCGGCGTTACACAACACATCCGGATTCGGCGTTCGCCCTGCGCTGTATTCTTTGAGGAAATAGGCGAATACGTTGTCTTTGTATTGGGCGGCAAAATTGACGATGTCGATGTCTATGCCGATGATGTCGGCGACGGCAATGGCATCGAAAGAGTCTTGCTTGATGCTGCAATATTCGTCATTGTCGTCGTCCTCCCAGTTTTGCATAAACACCCCGCGCACTTGATAACCCTGCTGTTTGAGCAAGGCGGCGGTTACGGAGGAATCGACACCGCCGGAGAGTCCGACGATGATGTTTGAAGGTTGTTGAGTAATGTCCATGAAAGGGATATGGGTAGGAAACAGCGGTTTTTAAAGGCGGATTTTAGCACATTTTGATGAAGGGATAAGGAAGGCTACCCCATAAGGCAAACGGGGCTTGAATGATGTTTTATCGAAAATTCAAGAAATTGAATGATATTTGATAGAAAAAAAGCCGCCTGAAACCGCTACCGTCGGTTTTCAGACGACCTTTTGCTTATTCGGATGCGTCGGCTGCTTTTTCTTTTTGTCGGGTGAACACATCGCCCTTTCTGTAAGCATTGCGCTTTCCGTGCAAACTGTAATACTCGACAAGCTGTCCGTTCCTCCGCACGAAATATCCGCGGTCTTTTTCATATTTCGGACAATGCGTGTACCAAGAATCGTCGCCTTCGCTGCAATAGCTCAAATACAGTTTGCCGCGTTTGACATAGCCTTTTACCTTGCCGCTGCCGCCCGGACCATTAGAACGGCCTTCATTCCACTCTCCGGAAATAATGTATTTCGGTGATTGTTTAATATTAAAATATTTACCGTAGATACCATCTTCCAGTTCTTGCTCATACCCCCAATTTCCAGAAAAATCAGCGGCTAATGCTTGACCTGCAAACCATAATGCACACGCTGCAAGAATATATTTCTTCATTTTAGCCTCATCGTTCAATCAATAATAAACAGATGGCATTTTATGACGAAGCAGAATATGTGTCTATCACAAAAGGTCGTCTGAAATGACAGTTTCAGACGACCTTTTTTATCACATTACAATAACTTTCATCACCATTTCAGACGACCTCAATCCAAAATCTTGCCGACGATTTCGCCCACGTCTTTCGACAAGCCTTCTTGCGCCCGAATGCGCTGCAATTCTTGTTTCACCAAGTTTTTACGGTGCGGTTCGAGCTTGTTGCAGAGGTTGAACGCCTGCACTAAGCGGGCGGCGACCTGCGGGTTGAAGCGGTCGATTTCGATGACTTTGTCGGCGATGAAGCGGTAGCCGCTGCCGTCTTCTGCGTGGAAATGCGGGACGTTGCGGCTGAAGCTGCCGATGAGCGAACGGGCTTTGTTGGGGTTTTCGAGGCTGAATTTCGGATGCTGCAAGGCGGTTTGAACCTGTTGCAGGGTGTCGCTGCGGCGGCTTGAGCCGACGAGGGCAAAATATTTGTCCATTACCAACGCGTCGTCTGAAAACTTGTCGGCAAACTGCGCCAGCAGGCGGTTGTGCGTATCGCTTTCGTTGCCGTTGACGGCGGACAGGATGCCCCATTCGTGGGTCATGTTTTGCGCCATTTCGCCGTATTTTTCGGCAACGGTTTCGATGTGCGCGGGGTCGGCGCGCAGGACGAAGGCGCGGCAGACATTGCGCAACGTGCGCCAGCCGGCGGTTTCAGGGCTGTACTCGTAGCTTTGGTTTTCCTGCTTCGCCGCCTGACGGTTCAATTCGTGCCATTTCGGCAGGAAGTGGACGGCAAGCGTATCCAACAAGGCTTCGCGCGCCTGATGGTAGCGCAGCGGGTCGATGTTTTCTGCGCCGTCCCACAGTTCGGCCTCGGACGGCACACCCAAAAGCAGGGCTTTGAAGGCGTTGTCCAAGAGGTCGTCTGAAATGACTTTTTCGACGGCGGCAAGCAGTTTTTCGTGTTTCGGCAGCCCAACGCCGTCTGAAAGCGCGGCAAGGTTGGCGGCGACGGCGCGGCGGTAGAGCGTTTGGGCGGCTTCCCAGCGCGTGAAAGCGTCGCTGTCATGGGCGAGCAGGAGCAGCAGGTCGTCGTCGCTGTACGGATAGTTCAGATGCACCGGCGCGCTGAAGCCGCGCAGCAGCGAGGGAACGACGGCTTCGGTTACGCCTTCAAACCGGAAGGTCTGCTCGGCTTCGGTCAGCAGCAACACGGCTTCGGTCGCACGTTTGCCCTGATAATCGAATGCCACCGCTTCGCCGTTGCGGTTCAGCAGCCCGACTTTGACGGGAATCATCATCGGCTGCTTGTCCGCCATATCGGGCGTGGGCGGCACGGTTTGTTTAATGGTCAACTCAAAACTATTGTTTTTCAGACGACCTTCCGCTTCCAAGACGGGCGTTCCCGCCTGGCTGTACCACAAGGCGAACTGGTCGAGATTAATGCCGTTCGCGTCCGCCATCGCCGCGCGGAAATCGTCGCAGGTAACGGCCTGCCCGTCGTGGCGTTGGAAATAGAGCTTCATGCCTTTCTGGAAACCCTCTTCGCCGAGCAGGGTGTGATACATCCGCACCACTTCCGCGCCTTTTTCATAAACGGTCATGGTGTAGAAATTGTTCATCTCCTCATAGCTGGCGGGGCGCACCGGATGGGCGGTCGGGCCTGCGTCTTCGGGGAACTGGTGCTGGCGCAGCAGGCGGATGTTTTCGATGCGGCGCACGGCGCGGCTGGCGCGGTCGCCGGAAAATTCTTGGTCGCGGAACACGGTCAACCCTTCCTTCAGCGAAAGCTGGAACCAGTCGCGGCAGGTTACGCGGTTGCCCGTCCAGTTGTGGAAATACTCGTGTCCGACCACGGATTCGATGCCTTCGAAATCGGTATCGGTGGCGGTGCGGCTGTCGGCAAGGACAAACTTGGTGTTAAAAATGTTCAAACCCTTGTTTTCCATCGCGCCCATATTGAAATCGCCCACGGCGACGACCATAAAAATATCCAAGTCGTATTCCAAACCGAAGCGCGTTTCGTCCCATTTCATCGCGTTTTTCAACGATTCCACGGCAAAGCCGACCTTGGGCTTGTCCGCTTCGGTGGTGTAAAACTCGATTTTGACGTTTCTGCCGCTCATGGTGGTAAAACGGTCTTCCGTGACCGCCAAATCGCCCGCGACCAAAGCAAACAGATAGCTCGGTTTGGCAAACGGATCTTCCCATTTCACCCAATGGCGGTCGTCTGAAAACTCGCCGCCGTCGATTTTGTTGCCGTTGGAAAGCAAAACGGGATAGCGTTTTTTGTCCGCGACGATGGTGGTCGTGAACTTGGACATCACATCCGGACGGTCGATGTAAAACGTGATTTTGCGGAAGCCCTCCGGCTCGCACTGGGTAAACAGATTGCCGCCGGAAGCATACAGCCCCATCAGCGATTTGTTTTCCGCCGGCAGGATTTCGGTTTCCACTTCGACGGTGAAGCGTTCGGACGGCACGCCTGCAATCGTCAGCGTCTCGCCTTCCAACACATAATCCGCCGCCGCCCCGTTGATTTTGACGGACAAGAGTTTCGCCGAACCGTCCAACACCAGCGGCTCCCCTACCCTCTGCGGCTCGACCGTCAAACGCGACTTCACGACGGTTTGCGGTTCGGCAATGTCGAAATGCAGGTCGGTTTCGAGAATGCGGTAGGCAGGCGTTTGGTAATCTTTCAGATAACGGACGGTTTTGCTCATGGTTTTGCTTTCGGGTTAGGAATCAATTAAAGAAATGAAAAGAGATAGGGTGGATAACTTTCATCGGACGGCTTCGCTGTACCTTGTCCTGACGGCTGTCATCCCCTATTGGGTCGTCTGAAAATGCAATCTTAACAAAATAACAAACTTCGCACCCATCATCCCACAAAAATACCTTTTATCCAATATTTCATGCCACAAAGTCAGGTACGACCCCGTCTTCCGTTTACGCTGTTAGAATGCCCCCTTCATCCCCGCACGGGTATAATCCGTTGCCATATCGGCAATCGCGGAATGACCGAAATTGCTTTAGGATTTCGGGCAGCCAACCGCCCGATCCGACAAGGAGCGGATGAACCTTTACCGGCATTCCCGTTCCAATCCGTCAGGTTTTGATTATCTTTGAGGTGTGATAAATATGTCTTCCAAACCTTTGCTCCTTTTGTGTTCCACATTGACTGCATTGTTATGCGCCTGCAGCGCCGGCAACGAAGCGGCAGAAGCCAGCGCATCCGGAGCTTCAAATGCGTCGGCAGCCGCAGCCTCCCAAGCCCCGGCACAAGCCGCCGCTTCCGAGGCAGCATCAGCCTCCGCGCCTTCCGCCACACAAAATCTGACCGGTTTGGATCAGGCAAAATGGCAAACCTACCGCTGCAAAGACAACGGCAGCGTATCAGTCCGCTATTTCAAAACGGATGACGGCGCCGCGGCGCAAGTGCGCTTTAAAGGTGCCGAGTTTGTCGCACCTTTCAGCCCCGAAATGAGCAACGAAGATTTGAACGCCTTTAGCGACGGTCAATACACTTGGACAATCGGCAACTTTACGGAAACCGATTTCTACAAGGAAGACGGCGGTTTTCTGGTTCATCATGAAGCCTCGGAAGAAACGCCTGACAACATGACGGACAACCTGCTGCTGCAAGAATGCGCCCCGTCCCAATAGCATTGCCGTTTTAGAGAAAACCATCCACCCAATTTCTCCCCAATACACGCCATACAAACCAAAAGGTCGTCTGAAAACCTCAAATCGAGATTTTCAGACGACCTTTTCTTCTGCCTGCTTTAGAACGTGTGTTTCAACGTAGCGGTCAGGCTGCGCGGCGTGCCGTAAACGTGGATGTCGGGCATGGTGCGGTAGCGTTTGTTGAACACGTTTTCAAAGTCCAAACCGATTTGGGTGGATTTGCCGATTTTGTAATGCGCGGTCAAGTCCAGCGTAGCGTATGGGCGTTGGGTCAATGCAGCGGCAGCAGCCGGATTGATATCTGCGGGATATTCGTCCAGCGTATGGCTGCGGCTTTGCCAGTTGACGTTTGCGCCTAAGTTCAAACGGTCGGTTACGTCGTACGCCGTGAAGAGTTTGAACAAATGAACGGGATAAGACGGATGCAGTTGCTTGCCTTCGCTGTCTTTGATTTTGGAACGTGCATAAGAAGCATTAAGCAGCCATCTGTCGCTCAAGCGTCCGCCGACGGCAAGCTCCCAGCCCTTGGTCGTCGTTTTATCAGCAGAGCGGTAGTATTCTTCGCCGTTTGGCAATCTACCCGCATAAACGCCCAAATGGTCGCGTTTGTTCATAAAGACGGACGCAGAAGCATTCAGACGACCGTCAAACCATGAGCCTTTCAAACCGGTCTCGTAGGTTTTGCCGCGTTGCGGTTCGAGCGCCGCGCCGTTTTTGGTCAGGTAACGCACTTGCGGACGGAAGATGGTGGTGTAAGACGCATAGGCAGTTAAGTTTTCACCAATATCGAGGGTTGCACCCAGATAAGGAATGAAAACTTTTTGTTTGTGGCTGCTGTAAGCGAATTTGTTGCGGTTGGTGCTGTAACGGTATCGCCAGTCTACAAAACGTGCACCACCGATCAGGGCGAATCGGTCAGTCAGTTTGAAACGGGTCGAGCCGTAAACCGACAGGTTTTTCATATTGGTAAAACCGTCGCGCAAATACGGCATATCGGGCTGTGCAACATTACCGTCAAATTGGCGCAAATCAGGAATAATCGATTCGCCTTCCTGATAGAAAGACAGGTTTTCTCGGTTGCCCTGATAGCTGATACCTGCATTAAATTCATGCGAACGACCGAAAGCGGGATAGTCGCCGTCCAAAGTCAGCGAGAAATCTTGGTCGCGGTATTTGCTGCGGTCACGATCTGAAGTGAAAAGCGCAGAGTAATCAGGATTGATTTCGTATGTACCAGCAATGCCTGAAACGATGTCGCTTTTACCTGTCAGATAGCTGTAATCGCCCGTCAACCTCCAGCCGTTGGCAAACTCATGACTGAGGGAAGTGAATACTTCGGCGCTGTTGTCTTTGCCGTATGCCCAGCGTGCGGACGAGTTCTTGCGCGGCGAAGATTCAAACGGCTTGAATCCGTCGTTGCGGTTTCCCGCTACGGTCAGATAGCTGAAACGCGAGCTGCCGTTATTGCGGAAACGATGCAGCTCCGTACCGACGCGCCAGTGGGTTTGCGGCGTGAGGTCGTAGGACAGAATGCCATAGAAAGTGTGGTTGTGGCGCGAAGTGTTCGGCAGGTAATCGCCGCCGTGGTCGCTGACCAAAATGGAGCGTCCGCGCAAGGTATTGTCGGCATTCAGAGGATGATTGGCATCAAGGACGAAGCGGTAGTGTTTCCACGAACCGACACCGGCTTCCACGCTGACGGCGGGTTTGGCAGTCGGTTTTTTGCGTTCCAAAGCAACCGTACCACCCGGCTCGCCCATACCGCCGTTGGACAAACCGCTCGCGCCGCGCACGACGACGACTTGTTCGTACAATGCGCTGTCCAGATTGTTGGTGCCGCGGCGTATGGCTTTACCGTCGTAAAGAAATTTGGGCGCGCCGTCCACAGAAATGCTGTCAATCGCCTGACTGCGCGAAATAAATTGGCTGTGGCCGGAAACGTTGTTGCCCATTTTGCTGTGGAACACGCCCGGTGTTTGTTTCAACACGTCCTGCAAGGTATCCAAACCTTGGTCGTCCATTTGTTTTTCGGTAACGACGGACAAAGACTGCGGCGTTTCGCGCTGGGTCAGGCGGATGCCTGTGGCAGCGGAAGAAGTCGGAATGGTGTAGTTGGAGGTTGTCTGTTTACCAACGCCCCGTACTTGGACAGTAGGCAAATCAACCTGCTCAACCCCATCCCCTGCACCCAAGGAATAGGCGGATAAAAGTGCCGCAGCAACAGCAACCGGCAAACGCGCCGGACGAAATTTAGATAATGGCATGGTGTCTCCTAATTATAGTGGATTAAATTTAAACCAGTACGGCGTTGCCTCGCCTTGCCGTACTATCTGTACTGTCTGTGGCTTCGTCGCCTTGTCCTGATTTAAATTTAATCCACTAT
>NZ_AJMT01000047.1:0-13014 GCF_000260655.1 Neisseria sicca VK64 | reverse complement strand
CAAAAGGTCGTCTGAAACCCTTAAACAAGGTTTCAGACGACCTTTTCGTTATCGGCTGCCGCTGCCAAAATCAAAACGGCAATATCGAGCCTAAGCGTCCGAAGCGCGACGGCTCAATGCGTTATTACTGATTGTGCTGGCGGAAATATGCCCATTCTTCAACGACCGTACCGTCCGGCAGATGGCAAAGCGCATATTCGCCGCCGTCTTTGTCTTTTTTCATTTCCAATTTCCCGCCCTGCTTCACGCAAAACTCAGAAGCCGGATTTGCCATGCCGACTGTCGGCGCTTCTTGTTGGGCGGACGTATTGCAGGCTGCCAAAACCGTAGCGGCGGCAATGCTCAAAACAACAGGTTTCATCATATTATTTCCTTTCGATATTGTGATTCAGACGACCTCAGCCCGAATTTCAGAGAACGATTCTCTAAGGTGCTGAAGCACCAAGTGAATCGGTTCCGTACTATCTGTACTGTCTGCGGCTTTGTCGTCTTGTCCTGATTTAAATTTAATCCACTATATTTGGATACATGGAAAAAGGTCGTCTGAAAACGGAAACAGCGTTGCCACCGCTTTTCAGACGACCTTCAACCGTATTTATCGGTTCGACCCTTTGACCATATCCATCAAAAACAGGCGGCAGTCTAAGTTGCCGTTGTAGAGCGGGATTTTGCGTTTGGGTGAAAGGCGCATGAATTTCGGCATATCGCGGTCGCCGGTAAACATTCCTGCCAACCAGCCCGCGTAATGCTGCTTCAGCCACGCGCCCAACTGCGGGTAAAGGGCTTGTAAGGCTTGGACTTCGGCAAGGCGGACGCCGTAAGGCGGATTGGAAATCAAAATGCCGCCTTCCCCGTTCGGACGGGTATCCTGCGCGTCTTTAACTTCAAAACGGACAAACGTGTCCACTTCGGCAGCTTGAGCGTTGGCAACAGCGGCGCGAATCATATAGCGGTCGTTGTCGCTGCCCGAAATCGCGGCAGGCGCGGGGCGGATTTGCGTTTCGGCTTCGTGTTGCAGCGTTTTCCAAAGGGCGGCATCGAAATTTTTCAGCTTTTCAAACCCGAAACGGCGCATCAAACCGGGCGCGCGGCGGGTAGCAATCCAAGCGGCTTCGATGACGATGGTGCCGCTGCCGCAAAACGGGTCTTGAAAAGGCTGCGAGCCGTCATAGCCCGCCAGCAGCAGCAAGCCCGCCGCCAAGTTTTCGCGCATCGGCGCTTCGCCCGTGTCTTGGCGGTAGCCGCGTTTGAACAAGGCTTCGCCGGATGTGTCGATGAAAATTTGAATGTCGCGCTCGTCGATAAAGGCATGGATGCGGATGTCGGGGCGGATTTTGCCGACGCTGGGGCGCGCGCCGCAAGCGTCGCGGAACACGTCGCACACGGCATCTTTGATTTTCAGTCCGACGAAATCCAAACTTTTGACTTGGGCGCGTTTGCCTTCTACTTTGACTTTGAAGGTTTGTTCCAAGTCGAACCAATCCGTCCAGCGGATATTTTTCGCCGCTTTATAAATGTCTTGCTCGTTGCGGTAGCCGCTCTTGGTCAAGCGCAGCAACACGCGGCTTGCGGTGCGCGAATGCAGGTTGATGCGGTACACCTGTTCCATACCGCCTTTGCACGCGACGCCGCCGTCAACGGCGCGGATGTCTTGGCATTTGAGTTGTTCGAGTTCTTGGGATAAAGGGGCTTCGAGACCGCGCGGGCAGGTAACGAAGAGGGAATAAGTGGTCATGCGAACCTTTCGGATGGGCGGCGTATTCGGATGGCGGATTAAGCTTCAATCAGGACAGGCGGAGCCATGCCAAACCCGTTTAAACTGAACCCGCCATGCCTCTGCCGCGTATTGCTCCGTCGCCGCTTGAAGGGGCGCGCGGATAAAAATGTGATGGACGTGATTATAAAGGATATAAAGGCAAAAGGTCGTCTGAAAACCCGTTATAGTAGATTTTCAGACGACCTTTTTAATGGATTCAAACAGAAACGCCGTCAATCCCCCAACGCCGCCACCATCACCGCTTTAATCGTGTGCATCCGGTTTTCCGCTTGGTCGAACACGATGCTGGCGGGGCTTTCGAACACTTCTTCCGTTACTTCCACGCCGTTTAAGCCGAAGGTTTCGTAAATCCATTCGCCGACTTTGGTTTCGCGGTTGTGGAAGGCGGGTAGGCAGTGCATGAATTTGACCTGCGGGTTGCCCGATGCCGCCATCAGCTCGGGGGTAACGCGGTAATCTTTCAATAAATCAATGCGTTCCTGCCACGCCTCTTTCGGCTCGCCCATGCTGACCCACACATCGGTATGGATAAAATCGACGCTTTTGACAGCTTCTTCCGCGTTTTCGGTCAACAAGATTTTTCCGCCGGTTTCTTCGGCGACGGCACGGGCGCGGGCGACGATGTTTTCAGACGGCCACAAGGTTTTCGGTGCGCCGATACGCACGTCCATGCCGAGCTTCGCGCCCAACACCA
The DNA here is from genome assembly GCF_000260655.1 of Neisseria sicca VK64. Taxonomy (GTDB): domain Bacteria; phylum Pseudomonadota; class Gammaproteobacteria; order Burkholderiales; family Neisseriaceae; genus Neisseria; species Neisseria sicca_B. The sequence goes on along the minus strand of NZ_AJMT01000047.1, from coordinate 10,543 downwards.
GCAGCGAATTTGCCATGTTGTAACGCGCGTCGCCGACGTAGGCAAACGCGGTTTGGTTCAAAGGTTTGCCGCTGTGTTCGCGCATGGTCAGCGCGTCGGCGAGCATTTGGGTGGGGTGGAACTCGTTGGTCAGACCGTTGAACACGGGCACGCCGGCGTATTTCGCCAATTCTTCGACCACTTCCTGCCCGAAGCCGCGATATTCGATGCCGTCGTACATCCTGCCCAACACGCGGGCGGTGTCTTTGATACTTTCCTTATGCCCGATTTGGCTGGCGGACGGCTCCAGATAAGTGACCCCCGCCCCTTGGTCGCGCGCGGCAACTTCAAACGCGCAGCGGGTGCGGGTCGATGTTTTTTCAAAAATCAGGGCGATGTTCTTCCCTTTCATCCGCTGCACTTCGCGCCCTGCCTTTTTGGCGGCTTTCAACTCGGCGGCAAGGTCGAGGTAGGCGGTGATTTCTTCGGTCGTAAAGTCTAAAAGTTTCAGGAAATGGCGGTTTTTCAGGTTCATATTCGTATTTCTCCTTTCCGGCAGTTCGGGCATTGATGAGCAATCTGCCGCTGCTCTATTTTAGTCAGGTCGGATTTTCAAATCCGATAATTTTAATCGGTGTTGTCTACCTCAAAATCAAAACAAGGTCGTCTGAACTTCGCCGCGTTCCAAAGCAAGCAGCGACTGTTTGCGGTTCAGGCCGCCCGCGTAGCCGGTCAGCTTGCCGTCGCTGCCGATAACGCGGTGGCAGGGAATCAGGATGGACACTTTGTTCTGCCCGTTGGCGGCGGCAACGGCGCGGACTGCTTTGGGATTGCCCAAACGCTGCGCCTGCTCCTTGTAGCTGCGCGTTTCGCCGTAGGGAATCGCCAGCAGCTCATCCCATGCCTGCTTTTGAAATTCAGTGCCAATCTGCTCCAAAGGCGTGGCAAAGGTTTTCAGACGACCCTTGAAGTATAAGTCCAATTCCTGCCGCAGAAGTTGCGTTCGCTCATCCTCCCGAAACACAAATCGTCCGCGCAAGGCTTTTTGGACGGCGGTAATTTCCTGTTCCATATGTTTCTGCCCGACAAATTCCAGCAAACACAAGCCTTTACCGCCGAACACCGCCAACATCTCGCCCAAAGGCGTGGCAATGGCGGCTGCGGTCAGTTCGTTCGAGCTATCAGGATAACGTGCCTCCAACAGACGGATGGCTCGGCGGATACGGATATATTCTTCAGGTGTGCAGCCGATACGGTCGATAAAATCCTGCTCGAACTGCTTGGCTTCGTGTTCCGTCAGATTGGGATACGGCATGACTTCACACTCAAAAACTTGGGTTTCGAGCCAATGGCGGATTTCATCCCATTTTGACGGCAGATTGTTTAAGAAAGGCAGGGTAATCATTCGTTTACTCCGTATCTCTATCATGGATTTGACGGCAAAATCCCCAATTTTCGCCATTCCCGCACGCCGATGCAGGAACGGGCTACGACGTAAATCTTGAGGGTTGGGTTGCGGCAATTCCTAAATATTCGATATTTCTAAAGCCTCAGGGAAAGGAATTAAAGATTTCAGACGACCTGCAAAGGGTCGTCTGAAACCACGATTTTTGCATTTGCGCATTTCGGCACATCATCCAACCGTTTCGGCACATTCCTGCCGCCGTTGACAGCCTATAATGAATCCACTTATTCATCAAGTAAAGGAATCATCTATGCAAACCCGCATCCTCTCCGCCGTACTGCTGGCTTTTTCAACCGCCGCCTTTGCCGAGGGCGCATTCACGCTGCAATTCGACAACCCGTCCAAAGACGGCGGCTTTACGCAAAACCAGCTTTTGAGCGCGCCTTACGGCTTTGGCTGTTCGGGCGGCAATGCTTCGCCCGCGCTGTCATGGAAAAATCCGCCCGCAGGGACAAAAAGTTTCGTCCTGACCGTTTACGATAAAGACGCGCCGACCGGCCTGGGCTGGATGCATTGGGTGGTCGCCGATATCCCCGCCAATGTCCGCCGCCTGCCCGCAGGCATTACCGCGCAAGGCGGCAGGCTGCCCAAAGGCGCGCTGCAAACCCGCACAGACTTCGGCACTCCGGGCTACGGCGGCGCGTGTCCGCCCGAAGGCAGGAAACACCGCTACGAATTCACGCTCACCGCGCTGAAAGTCGCCAAGCTGCCGAACATCACCGCCGAATCCACACCCGCGCTGGTCGGTTTCTTCACTAAGGCAAACAGCTTGGGCGAAGCGAAATTCACGGTCGAACACCGACGCTGACCTGCCCCATACACCGATATGCCGCCGGCTCCGCTTCCGAGCGGACCGCCGACGGTACGCAACCGAACCGCTCTTTGAAGCGCGCGCTGAAACGGGACGGGCAGTCATAGCCGACCGCGCCGGCAATCTGCGCCACCGGCCATTGCGTAACCTGCAACAGCGTCAGCGCGCGCATCATGCGAACATCCGTCAGCAGCGTACGGAAATTCGTGTCCTGCCGCGCCAACCGCCGCCGCAACGCGGCCTCGCTGCAATTAAGCCGCTGCGCCAGCATCGCCGACGACCAGTCCGCAGCCATATCGGCGGTAATCAGTTTGCGGATTTGCCGCATCAGGTTGACGCCTTCGTACACGGTAAAACCGATGCCGTCATGCTGCAACCACGCCAACACGCCGCAAAGCGCGGCCTCCGCCGCATTGTGTGGCACTTCTTCATCCGCCAGTACCGCAGCCGCATAATCAAACGCCGCGCTCATCCGCCCGGGGTGCGGCAGCTTCACCGCATCACACACTGCCTGCGCCGTCCCGTATTGTGCGGCAAACCTTTCTATGGCTTCCTGTTCGAAAGCAATCCATTGCGCCTGATAGAGGTCGTCTGAATCGGGAATATTGATGACGTCAAACGTCTGCCCGCCTGCCAACGCGACCGCTTCACCTGCCGCAATCCTCAATTCGCGCCCCGCCCACCGCAGCTTCTTGCATCCGCGCCGCACGATAACCACGGTCGGTTCATGTACCGCCACGCTGCGGTACAAGGCGGTATGATGTTGCACGATGCCGCCTAAAGCACCCAATCGTTCACGCGTATGAAAGTAATTTGACGGCACGGTTATATTCCTCAATGTTTCAACACACAGGGCTGCACATAAGGCACAGTCCTGTTTACCCTGATTTGGAAGGGGTTACTTCCCAAAAAATAAACAAAATTCTACTGCCCTGAGGGGCCGGGTTTCAACCATATTCCGTCGGCGTGCCTGCAACTTGGCTCCCTCCCCTGCGGGGGAGGGTCGGGGAGAGGGTAAAACGGGGCAGATACAGACAATATTTCCGTTGCCGTCCTAATGCCTTCTCCCTAACCCTCTCCCACGGGAGAGGGAATGGATTGCCGTTCAAATAAATCGTTCTACATAAAAATCAATGCGTTATCTCGAACTCACGTTAGGCCTAATCAAATTGTCGGACATCCATATCCGACAAGCAATCTGCTTTTCAGACGGCCTTGCAAATTTAAGTTTGACATGCGTTCAAAATAAGGCAGTTGATGCGAAGCAAATTCCGTCGGCGTGCCTGCAACTTGGCTCCCTCCCCTGTGGGGGAGGGTTGGGGAGAGGGTAAAACGGGGCAGATACAGACAATATTTCCGTTGCCGACCCAATGCCCTCTCCCTAACCCTCTCCCACGGGAGAGGGAATGGATTGCCGTTCAAATAAATCGTTCTACATAAAAATCAATGCGTTATCTCAAACTCACGTTAGACCTAATCAAATTGTCGGACATCCATATCCGACAGCCCATCTTTCTTTTCAGACGGCCTTTTCAGCCAACAACCGCGCCAATATCCCCTCATACACCGCCGACAGCTTCGGAATATCGTCCAGCCGCACGTTTTCGTTGATTTGGTGGATGGTGGCATTGGACGGGCCTAATTCGATGAGTTCTTTCGCAATGGCTTTAATGAAGCGTCCGTCCGAAGTGCCGCCGGTGGTGGACAATTCGGTCTCTACGCCGCAGGTTTCGGCAATGGCTGCGCGTGCCACGTCGGTCAGTTTGCCCGCTTGGGTCAGGAAGGGCTGCCCCGAACACGACCACTGCAAATCGTATTGCACGCCGTGTTTGTCCAAAATGGCGTGAACGCGTTGTTTCAGCCCTGCTTCGGTGGACTCGGTGGAGAAGCGGAAATTGAATTTGACGTTCAGCTCGCCCGGAATGACATTGGTCGCGCCTGTGCCGCCGTTGATATTGGAAATTTGAAAGCTGGTCGGCGGAAAGTATTCGTTGCCTTCGTCCCAGACTTCCTGCGTCAGCTCTAACAAGGCCGGGGCAAAAGTATGTACGGGATTGATTGCCAAATGCGGATAGGCAATATGTCCTTGCTTGCCTTTGACGGTCAGGTTGCCCGACAGCGAGCCGCGCCGGCCGTTTTTAATCATATCGCCCAATTTGTCCACGGCGGTCGGTTCGCCGACGATGCAGTAGTCGATAAGCTCGTCGCGCGCTTTCAATACATCGACGACTTTGGTCGTACCGTCCAGCGCGTCACCCTCTTCGTCGGAAGTAATCAGAAGCGCAATGCTGCCTTGGTGATCGGGATGTTCGGCAACGAAGCGTTCGCAGGCGGTAACGAAGCAGGCGATGCTGGTTTTCATGTCTGCCGTGCCGCGCCCGTATAATCTTCCGTCGCGCTCGGTCGGCTCGAACGGGGGCGAATCCCATTTTTCAACAGGGCCTGTCGGCACGACGTCGGTATGCCCTGCAAAACAGACGACAGGAGCCTGCGTGCCGCGTCGCAACCAGATGTTTTTGGTGTCGCCGAAATGGAGTTCTTCAGCCGCAAAACCGATTTTGTGTAGGCGTTCGGCAAGCAGTTTTTGGCAATCTCGGTCGTCGGGGGTAACGGACGGGCGGGAAATCAACGCTTTGGCGAGTTCTAGGGATTGGGTTTCGGTCATTTTGTTCACTTGGGAAATCAGGCCGTCTGAAATGTTCTCAATCTGATTTTCAGACGACCTTCGGGTTAGGTTGATATGTTCTAAATCATTTGCCATGACAGGCTTCATAAAGCGGCAGCAAATCTTCCACTGTTTCGACTATCCATTTTGCTACATCCTGTTTGCCCAAATCGTCGCGTTCGATATGTTTGCCAATACAGAAAAAGTCTTCATCGTTTTGCAATTTTCGGTCGGATTCGCTTTGTTGTGCGACGGTGCGGTAGTCGTCATATTCGCTTTCCGCGCCGTGCCACATATCGAATGCGGCGTATTTTTCGGTATCGAAATCATCCAGCCAGCGGTTGTATTCCGGCAGCGCAATCGGCGACACGTCGGCTTTGTAACAGTGCCAGTCCAAGCTGACGCTCAGGCGGCGGCGGTTCAATAAAATCGATAAAATCGCGGCGGAGTTTTTGTATTGGGCGTATTTAAAGTAGGCGAAGAAATGGGCGCGCACCTGCCAGCCGTTACACCAGCGTTCGATATGCGGCGGGGCGAAAGGTTCGCCCAAGTCTGCGGCGACCTGCTGTATCAGCTGCTGCCATATCTGCCAGTTTTCCTTGTAGTCGGCTTTGATTTGCGGGATGCTTTCGGGCTGGTATTTTTTGAGCTGGGCAAACTGGAAAAACGGGATATTGAACAAATCGCAGCTTTTTGGCGTCAGCATGGTTTGCTTCCTTTTTAGACGACGTGGTTGGTTTGCAGGGAGATACTGGGGGTCGTCTGAAACTCTGTTTTCAAGTTTTCAGACGACCTTTGTTTGAAGAAACGGCAATCTGTAAACGACCTTATCTGCGTCGGCGCGCCGCCATGATTTCGCCGATTTCGGTCAGTTTCTCTTTGGGGATAAACGTTTTGCCCATGTCGAACAAGGGTTCTTCAATCGCCAGATGCACATCGTAACCTGCCACAAAGCGTTTGAACGCTTCCGCATCGGGGATATAGGCGTTGTCTGCTTCGAGTTTGGCAAATTCGGCAGCCACGGCATCCCAGTTGCCATGCAGGCTGACATGTTGGCGCAAAAGCTCATTCACGCTTTCTTGGGCTTGCGGCGCGTATTGCAGCAGGAGCGGGAAGAAGTTTTCTTCTTCGTCTTCATGGTGCAGCGGGGCGGCGACGTTGAAATACTGGGCGATTTGGCGGATGGTTTGCAAAACAATCTGATTGCAGCCGTTTTCGGCGATATAGTCCGACAGCATGGCGACTTGGCCGCAGAAACGGCGTACTTTGCCGTGGCAGGCGTACAGCATTTCAATCGGTTCGGCAAAGGTAACGCTTTTGGTTTCAAACGGATTCATGTTTGTGTTCTCAATGGGTACTTTTCAGACGACCATTTTATAACAAAACAGCCTGCATAAAGCAGGCTGTCTGTATTTTGAAGCTTGGACGGATTAGTCGACCAAAGTCACTTTGCCGTTCATCAAAGCACCGTGTCCCGGGAAGGTGCAGGCAAATTTGTATTCGCCGCCCGCCAGTTTGGCAGGATCAAGAGTCAGGGAAGCTTCTTCGCCGCCGCCGACCAGTTTGGTGTGGGCAACAACGCGTGCATCGTCAGCTTTCACGTAGTCGGTTGCAGCAGCGCCGGCACCGTCTTTGAAAATACCGTCCATGTCTTCGGCTTTACCGATGACGATGTTGTGACCCATGCTTTCTTTAGGTTGGGTACCGGTGTGTTTCAGGGTAACGGTGAATTCTTTACAAGCTTTGCTGACTTGGATTTCTTTAGTGTTGAACTGCATAGCGTCGTTGGCTTCGACAGTAGTCGCGCAGTTGCCGGCGGCAGGTGCTGCGGCAGAGTTGGCGGAAGCCGCGCCGGAAGCAGGAGCATCGGCAGGAGGTGCGCTTTCTGCAGGTGCAGGTGCGGCTTCGGAAGCAGCAGATGCAGTCGGAGCAGGGGCTTCGGCAGGTTTTGAAGCTTCTTGTGAACAAGCGGACAAGCCGATAACGGCAGCGGAAATCAGAGCCAAATAAGCTTTCATGTGTATCTCCTAATGATAGGTGAGAATATGTTAAGTTCTACAAAATAAAAACTTGCGAATATATATTAATGAACCTAATTTCAGATTTCATATCCGCAAGCGAAAGAAGGATGAAAATGAAACTATATTCTGCTACAACAAATCGAACAAATCCAAAATTCAACGGCTGTTTTACCTCAGTTTACACAAATGAGAATAGCTACTATTAATGTCGTATTTCTTTAGTATTAGATTTTATCAGTCATACGAAATACTCTTTAACTTTAATTAACAAACAACACAACCATTTCAAACTCAACGGCTGTGTTTGCGCACCAACTCCGCCAGCGCGGCAGCCAATTCAGGATGCTTGTCTTCCAATTTTGCCGCCGCCGCATCAAAACTCTCCAATGCCGCCCCGCTCAAATGCAGGCTGTTGACTTTGGGTTGTGCCGGCGGCTTCGGTACGACTTTTACCGCCACATCCCGAATCCCCGCGTTCAATTCCTGAAGCTGCGGCACAAGCGCGGGCAATATCATTTTCAGGCGCGAAGCCGCCATACCGTTTGCCGCCAGCAACACCAACCTACCCTCTTCGATGCAGGCAGTTTGAAAGTGCGGGTGCAGGTTTGCCGGCAGGATGCGTTTGACTGCCGCATCCAGCCTGCGCCATTGTTGCGACTGCTGCAACAAACCGGCCAACCGCGCATCCCGCTTGCCCAATTGTTCCAAATTCATATGTTTCAGACGACCTTTTCAAAGTGTACGGTTGTATTATCAAGATTGAAATCCGGTAAAACTGCCTTTATTTCAAACGGCATGACTGCCTTGCCGCGAGGCTTGTGTTAAAATCCCCGTTTCGCCATTATTTTATATCAGGCGCAGGAACTATTTCATGCTGACAAACATTGCTAAGAAAATCTTCGGCAGCCGCAATGACCGGCTGCTCAAACAATACCGTAAATCCGTTGCCAAAATCAACGCACTTGAAGAACAAATGAAAGCCTTGAGCGATGCGGATTTACAGGCTAAAACAGCCGAATTCAAACAACGCCTCGCCAACGGTCAGACTTTGGACGACATCTTGGTCGAAGCCTTCGCCGTCTGCCGCGAAGCGTCCCGCCGCGTACTCGGTATGCGCCACTTTGACGTCCAGCTTATCGGCGGTATGGTGCTGCACGACGGCAAAATCGCCGAAATGCGTACCGGTGAAGGTAAAACCTTGGTCGCCACCCTTGCCGTCTATCTCAACGCCCTATCCGGCAAAGGCGTGCACGTTGTTACCGTCAACGACTACCTCGCCGCCCGCGACGCAGGCATTATGGAACCGCTCTACAACTTCCTTGGCTTAAACGTCGGCGTCATCGTTGCCGATATGCAGCCGTTTGACCGTCAAAACGCCTATGGCTCTGACATTACCTACGGTACCAACAACGAATTCGGCTTCGACTACCTGCGCGACAACATGGTGACCGACCAATACGACAAAGTTCAGCGCGAATTGAATTTTGCCGTAGTGGACGAAGTGGACTCCATTCTGATCGACGAAGCGCGTACCCCGCTGATTATCTCCGGGCAGGCGGATGACAACATCCAGCTGTACCAAATCATGAACAGCCTTCCCGCGCACCTCATCCGCCAAGAAACCGAAGAAGGCGAAGGCGATTACTGGGTCGATGAAAAAGCACACCAAGTCATCTTGAGCGAAGCGGGTCACGAACACGCCGAGCAAATCCTGATTCAAATGGGTTTGCTGCAAGAAAACGACTCTCTCTACTCCGCCGCCAACATCGCCCTGATGCACCACCTCATGGCAGCATTGCGCGCGCACACGCTGTTCCACAAAGATCAACACTACGTCATCCAAGACGGCGAAATCGTCATCGTTGACGAATTTACAGGTCGTCTGATGTCCGGCCGCCGCTGGTCCGAAGGCCTGCACCAAGCCGTCGAAGCCAAAGAAGGCGTGGAAATCAAACGCGAAAACCAAACCCTCGCCTCCATCACCTTCCAAAACTACTTCCGCCTGTACACCAAACTTTCCGGCATGACCGGTACCGCCGATACCGAGGCTTTCGAGTTCCAAAGCATCTACAACCTCGAAACCGTCATCATCCCGACCAACCGCCCCGTACAACGTAAAGACTTCAACGACCAGATTTTCCGTTCTGCCGAAGAAAAATTCGAAGCCGTCGTCAAAGACATCGAAGAATGCCACAAACGCGGACAGCCCGTCCTCGTCGGTACCACCAGCATCGAAAACTCCGAGCTGGTTTCCCGTCTTCTGCAAAAAGCCGGACTGCCGCACAACGTCCTCAACGCCAAAGAACACGAACGCGAAGCCCTGATCGTTGCCCAAGCCGGTAAAGTCGGCGCCATTACCGTCGCCACCAACATGGCGGGCCGCGGTACCGACATCGTCCTCGGCGGCAACCTCAAGCACCAAATCGAAGCCATCCAGTCCAACGAAAACCTGAGCGACGAAGAAAAAGCCGCACAAATCGCCGCCCTTGAAAACGGCTGGCAGGCAGAACACGACCAAGTGGTCGCGGCAGGCGGCCTGCACATCATCGGCACCGAACGCCACGAAAGCCGCCGCATCGACAACCAATTGCGCGGACGCGCAGGCCGTCAGGGCGACCCCGGCTCCAGCCGCTTCTACCTCTCATTTGAAGACCCGCTGCTGCGCCTCTTTGCGCTCGACCGTGCCGCCGCCATCCTCAACCGCCTCGCACCCGAACGCGGTATCGCCATCGAACACGGCATGCTGACCCGCCAAATCGAAGGCGCGCAACGCAAAGTCGAAGGCCGCAACTTCGACATGCGCAAACAAGTATTGGAATACGACGACGTTGCCAACGACCAACGTAAAGTCATCTACCACCAACGCAACGAAATCCTCAACAGCAAAGACGTCAGCGACCTGACTAAAGGTATCCGCGAAGAAGTCATCAGCGATTTGGTCGATTTGTACATACCGCCCGACAGCATGGAAGAGCAATGGGACATCCCCGCACTCGAAAGCCAGCTTGCCGCCGAATTCCGCCTGCACGAAGACATCCAAGCATGGCTCAAAGCAGACAGCACTTTGGACAATCAGGACATCAAAGAGCGTCTGATTAAACGCGTGGAAGAAGAATACGCAGCCAAAGTCGAGCTGGTCGGAAAAAAACCGATGGCGGATTTCGAACGCAACGTCATGCTGCAAGTCATCGACCTGCAATGGCGCGAACACCTTGCCGCCATGGACTACCTGCGCCAAGGCATCCACCTGCGCAGCTATGCACAGAAAAATCCGAAACAGGAATACAAACGCGAAGCCTTCGCCATGTTTGAAAACCTGTGGCGCGGCATCAAGCATCAAACCGCCGCCCTCTTGACCTCCGTCCAAATCGAGCGCAACACCGATGTAGAAGAAATTGCCGAACCCGCACCCGTCGGCATCCAAACCATCCACTCCGAAGCGCCCGACATGGAAGAACTGCTCGGACAATCCCAAACCAATTTGGTTACCGAAGCGTTCGATCCCGACGGAACGGATTTCAGCCCCGAGGCACTTGCCGCCCAAGGCCAAGTCGTCCACCGCAACGACCCCTGCCCTTGCGGAAGCGGCCTGAAATACAAAC
>NZ_AJMT01000046.1:0-2596 GCF_000260655.1 Neisseria sicca VK64 | reverse complement strand
ATAGGTCGTGCCGTTGTAGGTTTTCAGGCGGTTGTCGGTGACGGCGGAGCGGGCGTCTGGCAGGTAAAGGTCACTTATAGGGAAAGATCGTCTGAAGATTGATTTCAGACGATCTTGCGGTTTTATTGGACCTCGATCCAACTACAGTTAATAAAATCAGATGAATGTATCAGAACACTTATGTAGTTTATATTTTTCCCAATGAAAATTACTAATATCGTCTTCTGAAGCATTCACTATCTTTGACTTAATAGAATATTCCATAAATTTTTTTCTTTGTTGAGTTAAGTCATCCTCATTTTCCCAGCAACTCATACATTCATCGCAACAGAGAAATAATTTATTAGAGTCAATATTTTTTTTATAATTAATCTACCTTGCCCATCGCATATGGGGCACTCTCTAAACCAAAAATAATCAGTATTTATCATGATGGATATCCTGTAATAATTTTATTGGTGCCTTTCATTACAATAACTTTGACTTTTGTAAGAATTGCTCCTGTATCTCTGTCATAGCCGATTGGCTGAGTTATATGTATCTGTATCGTTATCTGAACTGTTAGGACAACAATATAAGAAGAAGGTCGTCTGAAAATCACTTCAGACGACCATGTAAGTTAGAAATTTATATCTATAATTTTTTTATTGGTATTCATAATATTACTTCCTTAAAACTCCTCCTGAGACTTTCACAATTTGGCAGTTATCATGGTAGGCAAAACAGGTAATGACTCATACATAGGAAAGTTGTCGTCTAAAAATTTTCAGAAGACATTGCCAAATTGTGGAGGTTAAATATAAAATATTCAATAAATTTTTAAATTAAATTTATTATATCTGTTGCATTTTAATATAGTTTTCGAATATTTCTATATTTGTTAGTTTTTTTATTTCGATTAAAAAGTAGGTGTCTAATAAATTAAGAAAATCGAAATAATTTTGTTTATCTTTATTTTCATCAAAATTTATCCCTTTAATTAAAAATGAGTACTTAGGAAATAGATTTTCTAATCTTAAAATAAGATCCGCTCCCCAAGAAATTTCTTTTGGCGAGATATCAGGAGAAGTTTTTTTTGCACATAGATTAAAGTAATATTGCTTAGAGTATTTACTTTTTTGAATATTAAACATGCATTGAATATAACTATTATTATAGAAATAATTTAAGGTATTCAATTTTAAAAAATCATTTTTTTTTAAGATGGCTCTTAACTCTTTAAAAAAAATTTTCTCAAAATCAGCATTCATGTTGAATTTTTCCTTATTACACTTTAAATTTTAGGTTTATGGTTTATAAAGATCAAGTATACCTTTCCATTTCCCTTTGCAAGAATCAGGGCCTTCACTATTAAGAATTCTCACATAGTTATTTAATTGTTTATTTCCCTTGCATCTCCCTGATTTTGTATCAGGTTTTAATTCACGCACAAGACAATTTTTATAGTCAATTGCATCAAATCGGTATAATTTCCCTGACTTTGTTCTAAAACTACTTTCAAAGTTATATCCCCCTCCTAACGTAAGAGAGTAATTTTTATGAGCTCTTTTCCCAACTTCAATTGCTGCTTTAACAACGGGATTCGCAGCTCCTTTTGCTAATCCTAGAAAGTCTACCCAAATTTGTACATTTGGCGCAAACCAATACAGATTCTCCCCACCCATCAATCCAATCGGATCCTGATTCACAAACCGACCCGCATCAGGCTCGTAATACCTGAAGAAGTTGTAATGCAGTCCCGTCTCGCGGTCGGCATACTGGTTTTGCAGGCGGAAGGGTTGGTATGCGGCATCCGTTACCTTGGTTTCTTCTTTCAGACGACCCCAGCCGGTGTAGTTGCCGAACCATAAGAGGTTGCCATCCTTATCTGTCATCTCACGCGGGATGCCGATTTGGTCGCAGTGGAAGTAGTGGGTTTGTTGGCGGCTTTCGCCGTCTTCGGTTGTCCAATCGCGAACTTGTGCTAAAGGCTCGTAGGAATCTGGGTCGGTGTAGATATAGGTATATCTGCCGTCCGGGTGGATTTCTTGCAAGAGGTGGCTGCCGTCCCAAACGAAGCGGGTGTGGTTTTCGAGGTCGTTCCCGCCTAAATCATGCGGGAATGACGTTTCTGAAACTTCTTCGTTTTTCAGACGACCTTTGCCTATCCTTCTGCCCAAGGCGTCGTAGGTGTAGGACCAAGTTTCTTTCGTGCCGTCTTTTTTGAAGATTTCCGCTTTGACCAGTTGGTCATGCAGGTCGTAGAAATAGTTCTGCACTTCGCCGTCGGCCAGCTCGCGGTGGATCAGGTTGCCGAGCTCGTCGTAGTAATAGGTCGTGCCGTTGTAGGTTTTCAGGCGGTTGTCGGGGATGATGGAGCGGTTGTCTGAAAGCGGCGCAGCCGTTTTGCCCTCTCCCCGACCCTCTCCCGCGGGAGAGGGGGTAGGGTATGGTTTGACCTTTTCCGTCGGGATGTCGAGGATATTGTGCGCGGGGTCGAAGGCGAACAGTTCGTTACCCGCTTGGGTAATCCTGCCCAGTTTGTCGTACTCGAACTGGGTCGTACCCGTCCGCTGGTCGGTGCTGTGGGTCAGGTTGCCGGTGCGGTCGTAGCCGT
>NZ_AJMT01000045.1:0-19445 GCF_000260655.1 Neisseria sicca VK64 | reverse complement strand
AAACTTGGATAAATGATTTAGGTATCAGATATTTAGGTTTTTACCCATCAATATTTAAACCTTTCTAATAATAGGAATATTAGAAATGAATTTTTTAGATTTATTAGTGTATGTTGAAAAAAGGCCGCTTATGTATTTAAGCGAAAAAAACATGAAAATTTTAGAAAGTTTTATAACAGGATATTATTTATGCGAAGGACTAAATGATATACCTAGTAAAAAAGACGATATTTTTAGGGAAAAATTTTATGATTGGCTCATTGAGCAGTTTGATTTTCTTCAAACCACCCATACGTGGCACGGTCTGATTGAACAGATTGCAAAATTTGAAAAACGGGATGAGTTTGACTGTTTTTTTTATTATTTGAAACTGTTCAAAGAAAATCATGGACTTGGGGCGGTAGAATCTGAGCAACCTGCGTAGCATGTAAGCCTTTTTTGATGATCTTCGGCTCTCTGATGTAAGAAAACGCCGTATTATTTTGAAAAATAAACTTGTAAGACCTCCTTTTATGGGGCTTTGCCTTGTTATAAAAATTCACAAATGGGCACAGTTCCTTTTATCGGTAGTTCTGAAGCTCTAGATGGAAAACTTGTCATGCCAAATTTCCATCAAGGTGCGGATTCCCCGTTCTGCCTTACTGTTATCTGAGTAGGCGTATTCAATGGTGTATGGGCAAAATCAATGATATGTAAAAGAAATTTAGCCGCATACAGTACGAGGAATAGTCGTCAATGGAGGCAAACAGGGCATCCCTTTGGTCGGTTGCTTTTTGATTTTGCAATAAAGGCAGTCGTTTGGTATCGGAATGTACCATTTTACTTGGTAGGATTTGTTGTGGCGTTTGGTCTGCTTTTTAAGTTTTTCCTCAATAGTTTTCTCGACTTTTGCCAACCGTTTCATACCGTATTTTGCTTGTAGGCTCACCATATTGCCTTTCAAATTTTGTAAACAATGCTAGGTTTTCTTACAATTAAGGTCGTCTGAAAATCTACTTCGAACCCCATCAAGCATTTATAATCCTGCTTTTCAGACGACCTTTTGAACATCTGTTCTCTCAATAAAATTGACCTTATGAAACCCAAATTTATCACTCTGGACGGCATAGATGGTGCGGGCAAATCGACCAATCTTGCCGTTATCCGCCAATGGTTCGAATCCCACGGCCTTCCCGTATTGTTCACCCGCGAGCCGGGCGGTACGCCTGTCGGCGAGGCTTTGCGCGAAATTTTGTTGAACCCTGAAACCAAGGCGGGATTGCGCGCGGAGACGTTGATGATGTTTGCCGCGCGGCAGCAGCATCTTGAAGACGTTATCCTGCCTGCGCTGGCAGACGGCATTCATGTCGTTTCCGACCGTTTTACTGATGCGACTTTCGCGTATCAGGGCGGTGGGCGCGGCGTGCCCCTTCAGGATATTGAAACGCTGGAAAATTGGGTGCAGGGCGGGTTTGGTCCTGATTTGACGTTGCTGCTGGACGTGCCGCTGGAAGTGTCGATGGCGCGTATCGGGCAGACGCGCGAGAAGGACCGTTTCGAGCAGGAGCAGGCGGATTTTTTCACCCGCGTGCGTGCTGTTTATCTCGAACGCGCCGCCGCGCATCCCGAACGCTACGCGCTTATCGACGGCAACCGGAGTTTGGAAGAGGTGAGGGCGGATATCGAACATGCGTTGGCGCGCAGTTTCGGTATGGATGTTTAAAACCGAATGAAGGTCGTCTGAAAGGATACGTTTTTGCTTTGAGGTTGTTTGTTTCAGATGAAAATAGCGGTATGCGCCGCATTGGGAACATGGTAAAATTACACGCTATTACAAAATAGGTTTATTTGTTAATAAATAAGCCGCTTTGTAATGCCAAACGTCCCGAAACCAACGTTTCAGACGACCTCGTCTCAACATCTCTCTCGCAACAGGATCGAAAAATGGAAAACTCATTAAAAGAAGCCGCACTGAAATTTCACGAATTCCCCGTGCCGGGTAAAGTCTCCGTTACCCCCACCAAATCGCTGGCCACGTCCAAAGACTTGGCTTTGGCGTACTCGCCGGGCGTCGCGGCTCCTTGTATGGAAATTCATGCCGATCCGCAAAATGCGTACAAATACACCGCCAAAGGCAACTTGGTCGCCGTGATTTCCAACGGTACCGCCGTTTTGGGCTTGGGCAACATCGGCGCGTTGGCGGGCAAACCTGTGATGGAAGGCAAAGGCGTATTGTTTAAAAAATTCGCCGGTGTGGACGTATTCGACATCGAAATCGATGAAAAAGACCCGCAAAAATTAGTGGACATCATCGCCGCACTGGAGCCGACTTTCGGCGGCATCAACCTCGAAGACATCAAGGCGCCGGAATGCTTCTACATCGAACGCGAATTGCGCAAACGTTGCAAAATTCCCGTATTCCACGACGACCAACACGGTACCGCCATCATTACCGCCGCCGCCGTATTGAATGCCCTGCGCTATACCGGCCGTAAAATTGAAGAGGCGACCTTGGTTTGCTCCGGCGCGGGTGCGGCTGCGATTGCCTGCTTAAACCAACTGCTCGATTTGGGTCTGAAACGCGAAAACGTAACTGTTTGCGACTCCAAAGGCGTGATTTACAAAACCCGCGAAGACAAAGACCGCATGGACGAGTCCAAACAGTTCTACGCCATTGAAGACAACGGTCAACGCGTGCTTGCCGATGCCGTCAAAGGCAAAGACATCTTCTTGGGCCTCTCCGGCGCGAACCTGCTGACGCCTGAAATGTTGAACACCATGAACGCCAAGCCTATCGTGTTCGCCATGGCAAACCCGAATCCGGAAATCCTGCCGCCGCTGGCAAAAGAAACCCGTCCGGACGTGGTCATCGGTACCGGCCGTTCCGACTTCCCGAATCAAGTAAACAACGTATTGTGCTTCCCGTTCATCTTCCGCGGCGCGTTGGACGTCGGCGCGACGACCATCAATGAAGAAATGAAACGCGCCTGCGTCTATGCCTTGGCGGATTTGGCGAAGGAAGAGGTAACTGAAGAAGTGGTTGCCGCTTACGGCAAGAAATTCGAATTCGGCGCGGAATACCTGATTCCGACCCCGTTCGACTCCCGCCTGCTGCCGCGTGTTGCTTCGGCTGCCGCCAAAGCTGCGATGGAAAGCGGCGTGGCAACCCGTCCGATTGCAGACTTGGAAGCCTACGCTGCCAAACTGAGCGAGTGGAAACTGTAATCCGGTTTTAATTTGAATGTGATGTAGAAAAGGTCGTCTGAAAATTTTCAGACGACCTTTTTGTTTGGGTAAATGTCTTCCTGCTTTAAGCCGCGTCGGTCAGCGATGAGAACACTTCAAAATAAGTTGGGAAGGTTTTATGGGTGCATTTCGGGTCGTTGATGACGACGGGTACGCCCAACAGGGAAACCAGCGAGAAACACATCGCCATGCGGTGGTCGTCGTAAGTGTCGATGACAGCGTCGGGAGTCAGTGTTTCAGGTGGGGTGATGTGAATCGCTTCGGCTTCTTCGACGACTTCCGCGCCGAGTTTGCGCAACTCGTTTGCCATTGCGGCGATGCGGTCGGTTTCTTTGACGCGCCATGAACCGATGTTGCGAAGCGTGCAGGTTTGTCCGGTGGCAAGGGCGACGATGGCGAGGGTCATGGCGGCGTCGGGGATATGGTTCGCATCCAAATCAAAGGCTTGGACGGCACGTTCTTTCGGACGCGAGACTTCGACGAAGTTTTCGCCCCAAACCACGTCCGCACCGATTTTTTCCAGCTCACGGGCAAAGGCGACATCGCCCTGTATGCTGTTTGCGCCGATACCGGTAACGCGGACGGGCGTGGCGGCAATCAAGCCGGCAGCGAGGAAATAGGACGCGCTGGAGGCATCGCCTTCGACATATAAATGGTCGGGCGCGTGGTAGCAGGCATCGGCGGGGATTTTGAAGACGCGGTAGTCTTCATTGGCAACCTGTACGCCGAATTGCGCCATCAGTTTCAAGGTGATGTCGATATAGGGCTTGGAAATCAACTCGCCGACCATACGGATTTCAAATGCCTGCCCGGTCAGCGGCAACGCCATCAAGAGGGCGGTCAGAAACTGGCTGGACACATTGCCTTTAATCGGAATCACGCGCTCGCCACGGTCTTGGCGTTCGCCGATATGAAGCGGTGGGTAGTGTTCGTTGCCGAGATATTCGACATCGGCGCCGGCAATCCGCAGCGCATCGACCAAATCGCCGATAGGGCGTTCGTGCATACGCGCAACGCCGTGCAGATGATAATCGCCGCCCAAAACCGCCAGCGCGGCAGTCAGCGGACGGAATGCCGTTCCCGCGTTGCCTAAAAACAAATCGGCAGTGCGGTTTGGAAATTGTCCGCCTGTACCGTGAACTTTCAGACGACCTTCGGCAAGATATTCGATTTCAACGCCGAGTTTATCGAGCGCTTCCAACATACGGTCGGTATCATCGGATTTGAGCAGGGAATGGATTTCGCAAGTATTGTCGGACAAGGCGGCAAGCAGCAGGGTGCGGTTGCTGATGCTTTTGGAACCGGGCAGGGCGACGGTGGCGGGTTTGAGCGAGGCGGCAGGGAGGCGGATGGATTCGGTCATGATGGTCGTTTGGGAAGCGGAAACAGAAAACGGCATTATACGGCAGGGAGGGGTCGTCTGAAAAACGTGGCTGCTGCAATTCGATGAACCAGAGTTTGTCATTGAATGGTTTCGGTATCTTAAAACGTTCAAACACGGCAAGGTAACATCGGAATGGTTTGTCGATGCGCGCAACCTTGCCAACCGCACCGCACGTCCGCAAAACGCCATGCTGAAATACATCGCCCCGCAGTCGGGACGCTCCGTCCGCGTAGGTGTGAGAATGGATTTCTAAGTTTGGAATAAAACAAACCGGATTCCTTTGATGGGAATCCAGTTTTTCTTTTCGATGATTGGATTTTCAGACGACCTTTGGGGTCGTCTGAAACCTTATCCATGCCTTTTACCTCCGTTTATTCAAAGTCTTATAGAATAGCTGTCAGACAAATACGGCTCGACGCTTTCTTTCAATATCTCAATCAATTCTTCGTCCATATAGCGGTAATCGTCAGGAATATCCAAAACAATGATTTCCTTATGTTGCAAAGCGCGGGGAAACTGCGCCGACAGGCGGTTTTTATGCTTTTGTTCCATCACAAAAATCTTATCCGCCCATGCGATGTCGTTGATGGAAACGGTGTGCCGTGCGTTAGGGCTTGTGCCTGCGGAACGGGTCTGCACGTTCGGATAGCGTCGGAATACCGCTTCAGCGGTGGGGCTGCGCCATTGGTTGCGGCTGCAAATAAAAAGTGCGTTCATAGAAATTGAAAAAGGCGGAAAAATATCCGCCTTGTGAAAATCATCTCGATTGAGTCGAAATGTGTTTTTAAGTTAATCAAACCATTCGGCTTCAAATTCATGCTGCCTGAAGGGATAAACAAAGCCCAGTTTTTGCGCGCGTTTGACTTTATTTCTGCGGAAATACATCAAATCCCACTTTTTCTCGGGTTTACCCTCAGAAGGGTTTTTGCCGTGTACGCGATGGCTGGGTCGTTTTGCTTGATGCCGCCGCCATGCACGGCTGCGACTGTGGTCTAAATTGTCCATTATCTGCTTTCTAACTTCGTTTCGGAAATCGGGTTCAGCAGCCGCGATTTTTTCTGTGTTCGATTATTCAGCAAGAAAAAGGAAAATCGGATTGTAGCCAAATTAGCCTGACAATACAAGCAGTTGACCGTCGTTGTGAAACAGGTCGTCTGAAGACACCATTTACTTCTGCTTATCCAACGCTTCCTCATCCAGCGATTTCAACCATTCCAGCTTCTCGCCGATTTTAATTTCCAGGCCGCGCGGGACGGGTTGGTAGAAATCGGGTTCGTCCAAGCCGTCGGGCATATAGCTTTCGCCGGCGGCGTAGGCATTCGGTTCGTCGTGGGCGTAGCGGTATTCGCGTCCGTAGCCCAATTCTTTCATCAACTTGGTCGGGGCGTTGCGCAGGTGGACGGGCACTTCGTCGCTGGCGTTTTCTTTGACGAAGCGGCGCATTTGGTTATATGCCTTGTAGCCCGCGTTGGATTTGGCGGCGGCGGCAAGGTACAGCACGGCTTGTGCCAGCGCGAGTTCGCCTTCGGGCGAGCCTAAACGTTCGAAGGTGGCGGCGGCATCGTTGGCGATTTGGAAGGCGCGCGGGTCGGCAAGCCCGATGTCCTCCCACGCCATGCGCACGATGCGGCGGGCGAGGTAACGCGGGTCTGTGCCGCCGTCGAGCATACGGCAAAACCAATACAGCGCGGCATTCGGATGCGAACCGCGCACGGATTTGTGCAGGGCGGAGATTTGGTTGTAGAAACTCTCGCCGCCTTTGTCGAAACGGCGGATTTGCGCGCCCAAGCTGTCGGCGAGAAATTCGGTGGTTAAGGTTTTCAGACGGCGCGTGTCGGCGGCGCGTAAAAGTTGTTCCAACAGATTCAACAATCTGCGCGCATCGCCGTCGGCGGTATTGACGAGCAGCTCCTGCGCATCGGCTTCAATCGTAAAATCCCGGTATTCGGGCAAGGCCAATACTTTGGCAATCAGCTTTTTGAGGTCGTCTGAAGACAAGGACTGCAAAACATACACCTGCGCGCGGCTCAACAGCGCGGGATTGACTTCAAACGACGGGTTTTCCGTCGTCGCGCCGATAAAGGTCAGCAAACCGCTTTCGACATGGGGCAAAAACGCGTCCTGCTGCGCCTTGTTGAAACGGTGGACTTCATCGACAAACAAAATCGTCGCGCGTCCCTGCTGCAAGGCGATTTCGGCCTTGTCGATCGCCTCGCGTATGTCTTTCACGCCGGAGAATACAGCGGAAACAGGCAGAAACTGGGCATTGAAACTCTGCGCCAAAATCCGCGCCAACGTCGTCTTGCCCACGCCCGGCGGCCCCCACAGCAACATAGAATGCGGCTTCCCGCCTTCCACCGCCACACGCAGCGGCTTGCCTTCGCCAATTAAATGCTGCTGCCCGATAACATCATCAAGCGTATGCGGGCGCAGGCGTTCGGCAAGCGGCGCATCAGGTTGGCGGGTGAAAAGGTCGGACATGGCGGATTCCGTGAAAAGAGGGTTTTCAGACGACGTGGATTATAGCAGGTCGTCTGAAAACAGACGGATGGCAAAGGAAACAATAAAGACAGGATACATCACAACCGTCATTCCCGCGCAGGCGGGAATGACGGCATGGGTCTGCCATAACTTACTGGCAGATTTTTTTGTCCGAGTATCCTATATTAGGATGATCATCCTTGTTTCTTGGCGAATCATGATTACAGCTGCCGTAATTAATCTGGATTGACATATTTTTTGCATTAGATTGTATCGGCAGGATAGGTTGGACATTGAAATTATTTAAGCCGGCATTCGATACTAAGGTCATTTTTGAATTTAACGTCCGGTTTTAATATCAATTGCAGGGTCGCCATGACCGGTATTGTCAGGATTACTGACATCAATGCCATCAGTATTGGTACTGATATAACTTTCCGGCATGATTTGCAGGGCTTTTCCGCTGATGACGATACATTCTTCAGCTAATTTTTTAGCTTCTTTAGCAGCTAATTCGTCAGCTGCTTTTTGTTCTTCAGTTTTAGAGTCGTCATCTTTAATTTTAGTGGAGTCGGCTTTTTGGTTATCAATAGTTGGTGGACAGAAAACCTTGGTGTCGCCCAAATTCCACGCCATATAACCGTATAGGGCGTTGTTGCGTTGTTCGGGAATCGGAGAACAATTAATGTTTTTATCTTCTTTTTCTTTTTCTGAAAGAATAGAACATTTGAAATTTTGTTTTAATTTGATCAAGTCATTTTTATCAATGCCGTTGATTTCTTGAGAGCCGTTGTTTTGTTGGAAGTTACTGTGTAGTAAATACCATGAAGAGTTTTCAGGAATTTCAATGGAATGGGTAAAATATAAAATTGCTATTTTATCGCTAAAACCGAATATCAATAGACATAATGTTATTATGATATATGTCATGGCTCCCTTAATAGGAATTTTATAAATT
Source organism: Neisseria sicca VK64 (assembly GCF_000260655.1). Taxonomy (GTDB): domain Bacteria; phylum Pseudomonadota; class Gammaproteobacteria; order Burkholderiales; family Neisseriaceae; genus Neisseria; species Neisseria sicca_B. The sequence goes on along the minus strand of NZ_AJMT01000045.1, from coordinate 11,397 downwards.
GAATTGTGATCTTTAATCCAGTTTTTATAAAAATAATAGAGAACTATAGCGACAATTATTATTATTACAAATGGATATATATTTTTTGCTTGTGGGTATAAATATTTTAAAAAAATTTCGAGTAATTGAGAAAGAGTATAAACAAATACCAAGTAAAATATTATAAATAATAATATTTCTACCCATCCAACGCTTTTATTAGAGCGATTTGACTTAGGAGATTTTAGGCTTCGAATGTCCTGTATTAAAAGAACTGAATCTGGTAATAATAAATGCACTAAAAGTTGGTACAACAAAAATATAATAATAAAAATAATTATAAAAACTGTACTTGCAGCGATTAGGCTAGACGGATTGCTGATTACATCAGGAAGAATACTTAATTGATTAATATTTAAGAGATAGACAAATATAACAAATCCACCGAAGAGTATCCCTAATACTGTCGATATTCCGATGAGTTTGCTGATGGTTTCCAAATGATCAGATGGTTTTATTTGCTCTTTAGGTTGCTCAACCGTATCAGCTTGTTTTATTTCTGCCTGTTTTGCAGCATCATTGTTTTCTGTGGCATTTTCATCTGCCTTCTTTGAGTTTTTATTTTTTCTTGCGCATATCCATTCTGCAATCTTTTTAAAAAATTTACATAAGCATGTCGATTCATCTTTTTTCTGTGCATTGTCTTTTGATTCAGGCTGTTTATTTTCAGCAGTATGCTCTGAATGTTCTTGACTACCTTTTTCAGCCGTTTTTTCTTGATTCTCTTTAGGGTTTTGCGTGTTTTCGTTTGAGTTAGCTTTAAATTTAACTTTTAATTTAGCCATTGATAAATCCCCTATTTTCCCAAAAAAACGGATTATACCCCGACTTTCCCCAATCCCCCATCTCACACCGCTTACGGTATAATGCGCGTTTGTTTAAAGACTTTGCGGGGCGTTTCAGACGACCTTGCGGCAAGGGATGGCTATGAATATGAAAAAGGTTGTTGCCGTTGCTTCTGTGGCGGCGTTGTTGGGCGGTTGCGCTTATGATTCTGACTCGGCGTTCGGCGGTTTGGGCGGCGGGACAGGTATCGGCGGCAGCGTGGTGAAAATGGCGGTCGATCATCAGTGCCGTTCGGAGTTGAACAAGCGCAATGAGTGGCGTTTGATCGCGCTGACGATGAGCGCGGACAAGCAGCGCGAGTGGGAAGACAAAATTTGCGGCTGCGCGAGCGAGGAAGCGCCGAATCAGGTGTCCGCGCAAGAGTTGATGGATGTTTTGAATCCTTCTTCGCGCGATCGGGCGATTGCGTCGGTAACGGTGAAAACCGTCAATGCTTGTTTCAAGCGTTTGTATAGATAATGTTTTTCAGACGACCTCTGCGTATCGGGGTCGTCTGAAAGTTTATAGTGGATTAAGGTCGGGATAGGGCGGCTTGCGGGATGGTTCGCAGGCGGCGGGTTTCCTGTTTTGATCGGCAATATTTTTGTTTTTATAGAGAAGAAATCATGAAATATATCAGTACGCGCGGCGAGACGGCGCATAAACCGTTTAGTGAGGTTTTGTTGATGGGGCTGGCGCCCGACGGCGGTTTGATGCTGCCGGAGCGTTATCCGCAGGTCAGCCGCGAGACTTTGGACAAGTGGCGCGGTTTAAGCTATCCGGAGCTGGCGTTTGAGGTGATGAGCCTGTTTGTTACGGATATTCCGGCGGACGATTTGCGCGATATTCTGAACCGTACTTATACGGAAGCGGCGTTCGGCTCTAAGGAAATCACGCCTGTGCGTACTTTGTCCGACGGCATCAAAATCCAAGCTTTGTCCAACGGTCCGACGCTGGCGTTCAAGGATATGGCGATGCAGTTTTTGGGCAATGCGTTTGAATATGTGTTGAACAAAAAGGGCAGGGAACTCAATATATTGGGCGCGACCAGCGGCGATACGGGTTCGGCTGCGGAATATGCCTTGCGCGGTAAAAAGGGCGTGAACGTATTTATGCTCTCGCCCGACGGCAAAATGAGCGCGTTTCAGCGTGCGCAGATGTACAGCCTGCAAGATGAAAATATCCACAATATCGCCGTGAAGGGTATGTTTGACGACTGTCAGGACATTGTGAAGGCGGTGCAAAACGATGCCGCGTTCAAGGAAAAATACCATATCGGTACGGTCAATTCGATCAACTGGGGACGCATCGTCGCGCAAGTGGTTTATTACTTTGCGGGCTATTTTAAGGCAACGCAAAGCAATGACGAGCAGGTCAGCTTCTGCGTGCCGAGCGGCAACTTTGGCAACGTTTGCGCGGGACACATCGCCAAACAGATGGGCTTGCCTATCCGCCGCCTGATTGTTGCGACCAATGAAAACGACGTGTTGGACGAGTTTTTCAAAACCGGCGCATACCGCCCGCGCAACAGCGAGCATACTTATGTTACCTCCAGTCCGTCTATGGACATTTCCAAAGCGTCCAACTTCGAGCGTTTCGTGTTCGACCTGATGGATCGCGATCCTCAGGAAATCAATACGCTGTGGGCGGAAGTCGCGGCGGGCAAGGGCTTTGACTTGCAGTTTGCCTTGGAAAAAGTCGGCGGCAAATACGGCTTTACCTCCGGCAAATCTACCCACGCCGACCGCCTCGCCACCATCAAACAGGTTTACGAGCAAGACCAAGAGCTCATCGACCCGCACACTGCCGACGGCGTAAAAGTCGCCCGCGAAGTGCGCGAAGAAGGGGAAACGGTTGTTTGTTTGGAAACCGCGTTGGCAGCGAAATTCGATGCGACCATACACGAAGCCGTCGGCGATGTCGCCATTCCACGTCCCGCCGCGCTGGAAGGTTTGGAAAAATTGCCGCAGCGCGTCCGAGTCGTGCCAAACAATGCAGCCGCCGTCAAAGAAATCATCCGCGAAACGTTAGATAAGTAATGCGTTGCCAAGAGGTCGTCTGAAAAGTTTCAGACGACCTCTGCTAGACAGCAAGCATTGTGATGATAAATATTTTCGTTTAAAATTGCGCGTTTGCTCTAATTCGGCATTATCTATTCACAGGCGAGACAGGTCGTCTGAAAACCCTTTTAAACCATCATCCGCCCGACCCGCGCGATCAGACGGATTTACCGACAGGAAACTCAAATGGCAGCATTCAATACCCAAAAAGTATTGTCCGTACACCACTGGACGGATGCGTATTTCACCTTTACCTGCACCCGCGACGAATCGTTGCGCTTCGAAAACGGCCAATTTGTCATGGTCGGATTGATGGTGGACGGCAAGCCGCTGATGCGCGCATACAGCGTCGCCTCCGCCAACTGGGAAGAACACCTCGAATTTTTCAGCATTAAAGTCCAAGACGGCCCTCTGACCAGCCGCCTGCAACACCTTAAAGTCGGCGACGACGTGTTAATCAGCAAAAAACCGACCGGAACTTTGGTTGCCGGCGACCTGAATCCCGGCAAACACCTTTACCTGTTGAGCACCGGTACCGGTATCGCCCCTTTCTTGAGCATCACCAAAGACCCTGAAATTTACGAGCAATTTGAAAAAATCATCCTCGTGCACGGCGTGCGTTACAAAAAAGATTTGGCGTACTACGACCGCTTTACCAAAGAATTGCCCGAACACGAATACCTCGGCGACTTGGTTAAAGAAAAACTGATTTACTACCCCATCGTTTCCCGTGAAGACTACGAACACCACGGCCGCCTGACCGACCTGATGGTAAGCGGCAAACTGTTTGAAGACATCGGCCTGCCCAAAATCAACCCGCAAGACGACCGCGCCATGCTGTGCGGCAGCCCTGCGATGCTGAAAGACACCTGCAAAGTTCTGGACGATTTCGGTCTGACCGTCTCCCCGAAAACCGGTGTACGCGGCGACTACCTGATTGAGCGCGCGTTTGTGGATCAATAAGGGTTTTAGCAGTAATGGAAATATAGCGAGGCAGAACTTGTCATCAGGTTCTGCCTCGCTATAAATCCATTATTTGCCAAAATTCAAGTTTCGCTCAATCTCTAAAATATCCCCTCAGACGGTTCAACAGATTTCCCATTCTTATCATGTACGATGTCAACACCCACGATGTCCGCCGATTTTTCGCACACGTTTGGAAACATCGCCTGACCCCGCTGCAACTGGATGCACTTCAGCTTAAAGCCCTCCGTATCATCGAATCTCATCCCGAATACACTCATTATCTTGAAAATATTGAAGATTATTTAGATAAAAACTGGCTGCCGGAAGATGGGGAGAGCAATCCTTTTTTGCACATGTCGCTGCATCTTTCCCTTCAAGAGCAGGTAGCCATCGATCAGCCACCGGGCATACGGGCGATTCACCGGCAACTTTGCGCACGTTATAACAACGACTGGGTACGCGCCGAGCATGACATGATGGATGCGCTGGCGGAAACCATTTGGGAAGCGCAACGATACGGACGTGGTTTGGATGTCAATGCCTATATGACCCGGTTGCGTAAATTAGTCGGTTTAGGGCAGGAGGAAAACGCCCGTATCAATCCACATGAAGTGAATGCTAAATTTGACGAATGAAAAAGTTTTCTATGTGATGGAAGATAACGATTTTGAGGTCGTTTGAAACGTTGATTTCAGACGACCTTCCTTTCTTTTCAGGTCGTCTGAAAAATGAATTGTAGCCATATAAGCCGCACGAAATAAGCTGATCTGTCCGAGAAAAAGGCGCGATTTTGGGTTGGCGGGTTTGACGGTGAAAAAGAATGCACCGCCAGCAATGAATTTTCTGCGATCGTATTATGAGGAAGGCGTCCTATGACCACTAAGTTGTTTTATTATTAAGCTGTGTTTCGATGAAATCAGAAATTTTCCTGTCAGCAGTATGATTCAAATCTAAGAAAGATAAATATTGGCAGTTGCCATTCGGACAGGGCAAAAATAAAAATTCATAAGTAATATCTTCTATATCTGTTATTGTTAAATCACTAAATTGAAAATTAGTTGTTACCACATTTAACATATTGTTATTTTTGATAGCTTCCTGCTCCAAAAGATTATCAAATTCATCTTCTAAAAGACTAGAATTCTCTCCGATAAGAATTATCCAAAATAAAGGATATTGTTTAATCGATTCAAATAAATTATTGCAATTTATTGTTTTTAGGAAGTTTTGACTGATTAAAGCCACGATAGGCTTATCTTTTTTTATTTTAATCTTTCTGAAATTCGAATCTAGATTTATATTCAGATAATCAATCATTATAGTTACTCCTTTGGAACACCGGAAATAATCCGCATCATCAGGCAGCAGCGTTCAAATGGCATGGATATTGTTTTCACACATCCATATAGGTTGAACTTAATAAGCTTGGCGTAGGTCGGATTCTCGAATCCGACATTTTGGGCATTGCTGCAATGGATTGCAATGACGGGAGTGTTAAAGATTTTGTCGGATACAAGAACACGACCGCGCTTACTACATCAATGGAAACACAATCGAAAAGAACGATATTTCCAGCAATTTTCAATTTGTAGCGTGGGCTATGCCCACGAAAATACGAAAGGTCGTCTGAAACCTGTACGCAGGCTTTCAGACGACCTCAGCTTTACAAAAACAATCCGTGGGCAGAGCCCACGCTACGGTTAACTCAACGTATCGCCGTCTCCAAAACTCCTCCGCTGAGAATGCAAAAAGGCCTCAACTTATTATTGCAACGACCTCAGGCGTAGGTCGGATTCTCGAATCCGACATTTTGGGCATTGCTGCAATGAATTGCAATGACGGGAGTGTTAAAGGTTTTGTCGGATACAAGTATCCGACCTACGCTTGCTACGTCGGCTTTAAAGTTTGTACCGCCTGTATGGCGTAGCCGCGCACGCGGTTAGTATAGATGCAGGCTGCTGCTTGTTGAGGTATTAAGTCTAACTTTCTTGTAATTTGGAATGTTTCATTAACTTTTCGGCAATACCATCAAATACAGCTTGATGATTTTTTATTTTGTCTAAAGCATCAGAAAGCGGCTGCAAAGCCTGATCCTTATAATCAGGGTATTCTTCAATCAACAGTTTTAAGTCAAGTTGGATAGGTAAAAAAATTGTACGGTGTTCACTTGATCCCACTATATATTGAAACCCCACTTCCTTTAATTCAGGGTAATTTGCAAATTGATCTTGCATAAATTGCTTGGCTGTTTTGGCGGTAAAATTAAAATAATCTCGATTAAATCCAAAATGAATACCGTACTCGATGGTCTCACCATCGTCATATTTGGCAATGCCTGTACAAGCACTTAACCAGCTATAATCAATATCTATATTAGATTTTTTATTATCATATTTTTCACCCAAACAATACCAGATAGCATCTTGATTTTTTTTGTTACCAGGTTTTTTATGCCACCCGCTATTTTTCTTAAAATCCTCATACCAAGCGTTAAACTGATTTTCAATTTTCTCGTAAAACTGGACATCTATTTGTACCAAAAAACCATAAGATTTTTCCAACATTTCCAAGTTACTTAAAACTAACTTACCCAGTTCTCTTTCTACATTTTCCATAAATATTCCTTTCTTCAAAGGGTTTCAAAATGACGAGCCAAAGATAAAAATATCATTTTTCGAAAACTTTGTGCTTGATTCAATTCGTCATAGATAGTTTTTCTTATACTTTTAGCAATATCTTTCCAGCTCAAAACTACTACCTGCTTATGTAGGCTTTCATCTAAGGGGAGATAGCATCCTCTAGTCAGATACAGTAAACATTTATGCGGTTCAGAAGATTTGTCCAAGATATCCCGATACCTTTTTAATTGGCTTGTTTTACCGTCATACATTTCAGCAGCATCCACCTTCGCCTCAATTATCAAACGGCAATTTCGGCTTTTAATATCAATATCAAAACGTTCCGAAATATTGCCACAGTGTAAGGTTTCCTGATTAGTGGAGAAGCTTTCTTGCGTTAAATATCGAATAATTTCAGCAATACCGGCTTGTTGATCCAAATTTTTAAGCAGATTGATTAGAAATTTTCTCCCAAATCCGTGATCTGCATGCATATCAAGCAGCCAGCACAATACTTTGCAATTGCGCACTTCATAGCGCCCGAATTCTGCAAATTGCCAGATATTCATGGTCATACCACTGGATTTTAACTGTTGATAAGCTATATCAAATTCTTTCATAAAGGTCTGAAATTCGATATGTGAAATAGCCTTGGAATTATCAATGGTTGGTATGTTTTTTTTGCTCAGCAATAGTAAAGAATTTAAGTGATTAAATTCATTTAAAAAATGATTAAGCTGATCAACTAAATTATGTGTTTCCATGTACTTCTTTCTAGTCACTCCGCCCCAAACAACAAATTCTCTTTAATATTCCTAATCCTATCCCGCAACACAGCCGCCTCTTCAAACTGCAAATCCCGAGCCGCCTGCTGCATGGCTTTTTCCAGTTTGGCGATTTCTTTAATCGCGTCTTCTTCGTTGTGAATCTCGCCGACTTTAACCTTGTTTTTGCCTTTCAGACGGCCTTTGCCGCCGTCTTCTTCGTGATACACGCCGTCAATGATGTCTTTGACCTGTTTTTTAATCTGCTGCGGAACGATGCCGTGTTCTTCGTTAAATCTAATCTGTTTTTCACGGCGGCGTTCGGTTTCGTCGATAGCAGCTTTCATGGAGTCGGTGATTTTGTCGGCGTACAGGATGGCGACGCCGTTCACGTTGCGAGCGGCGCGGCCTATGGTTTGAATCAGGCTGCGGTGCGAGCGCAGGAAGCCTTCTTTGTCGGCGTCGAGGATGGCAACGAGGGAGACTTCGGGGATGTCCAAGCCTTCGCGCAAGAGGTTGATGCCGACGAGTACGTCAAACAGGCCAAGCCGCAAATCTCTAATAATTTCAACGCGCTCGACGGTGTCGATGTCGCTGTGCAGGTATCGCACTTTGATACCGAGTTCGCTGTAATAGTCGGTGAGTTGCTCCGCCATGCGTTTGGTGAGGGTGGTAACGAGTACGCGTTCGCCTTTTTGGATGCGGTCGTTGATTTCGCTCATTAAGTCATCGACTTGGGTGGCGACGGGGCGGATGATGATTTGGGGGTCGACCAGCCCTGTGGGGCGGACGACTTGTTCGACCACTTGTCCGGCGTGTTCTTCTTCGTATTTGGCGGGGGTGGCGGAAACGAAGACGGTTTGCGGCATGACTTTTTCAAATTCGTGGAATTTGAGCGGGCGGTTGTCGCGGGCGGAAGGCAGCCTGAAACCATAATCCACGAGGTTTTGCTTGCGCGATGCGTCGCCTTTGTACATGCCGCCGATTTGGGTAACGGTAACATGGCTTTCGTCGATGAACATGATGGCGTTGTCGGGCAGGTAGTCCATCAGCGTGGGCGGCGGTTCGCCTTCTTTTTTGCCGGAGAAGTGGCGGGAGTAGTTTTCGATGCCTTTGCAGAAGCCCATTTCGTAGAGCATTTCGAGGTCGAAGCGGGTGCGCTGTTCGATGCGTTGTTGCTCGACGGGGCGTTGTTCGCGGGCGAAGAATTCGATGCGTTCGCGCAGTTCTTCTTTGATGGACTCGCAGGCGCGTAAGACGGTGTCGCGCGGGGTAACGTAGTGGCTGGATGGGAAGACGGTGTAGCGGCCGACGCGTTGGTGCAGGCTGCCTGAAAGCGGGTCGAACATATCGAGGCGGTCGATTTCGTCGTCGAACAGGCTGATGCGCAGGGCGTTTTCGGAGCTTTCGGCGGGATACACGTCGATCACGTCGCCGCGCACGCGGAAGCTACCGCGTTTGAAGTCCAAATCGCCACGTTCGTACTGCATGGAAACGAGCGTGGCGATGATGTCGCGCTGCTCGATGGTGTCGCCTTCTTTGACGGACAACACCATTTGTTGATACTCGGTCGGGTCGCCGATACCGTAAATGGCGGACACGGTGGCGACGATAATCACGTCGTCGCGCGTCATCAGGTTTTTGGTGGCGGAAAGGCGCATCTGTTCGATGTGTTCGTTAATCGCGCTGTCTTTTTCGATGAACAAATCGCGGCTGGGCACATAGGCTTCGGGTTGGTAATAGTCATAATAAGACACGAAATATTCCACCGCGTTTTCGGGGAAAAACTCGCGCATTTCGGCATAGAGCTGGGCGGCAAGGGTTTTGTTGTGCGCCATGATGATGGCGGGGCGGCCGCTTTGGGCGATGACGTTCGCCATGGTGTAGGTTTTGCCCGAACCGGTTACGCCGAGCAGGGTTTGATAGGCCAGGCCGTCTGAAAGCCCTTCGAGCAGGCCGGCAATGGCGGTGGGCTGGTCGCCGGCAGGGGGGAAGGGCTGGTGGAGTTTGAAGGGGGAATTTGGGTATTGGATGACTTCCATATTGCCGCCTGTTTTTGGTTCGGGGAAATGGAGAATTATAGCAAAAAGGTCGTCTGAAGATTTTCAGACGACCTATCTATTTCTTGATGGTAGGCAAGTCAGAACAAAGGTAATGCCAACCCGATTTCCACTACGCTATAATAGCGGACTCCCATTTTAGCCTAAGAGCAACTGCCATGAACGATTATCCCGATACGTCGTCTGAAGACCGCGAAGTCAGCGCGTTGTCGCTGCCGCCGCATTCTATGGAGGCGGAGCAATCCGTTTTGGGTGGACTTTTGCTCGAGAATTCGGCTTGGGACAGAATCGCCGATGTGGTTACCGGTGAAGACTTCTACCGACACGAACACCGCCTGATTTTCCGCGCCATCGCCAATCTGATTAACGAAAGCCGTCCTGCTGACGTGATTACCGTTCAGGAAAGTTTGGAGCGTAACGAAGAATTGGAGGCGGCAGGCGGGTTCAATTATCTGATTACCTTGGCACAAAACACGCCGTCTGCTGCAAATATTCGCCGTTATGCCGAAATCGTGCGCGAGCGTTCTATCATGCGCCAACTTGCCGAAGTCGGTACCGAAATCGCTCGTAGCGCCTACAATCCGCAAGGCAGGGATGCGGGGCAGCTTTTGGATGAAGCGGAAAACAAGGTGTTCCAAATTGCGGAAAGTACGGCTAAATCCAAACAGGGTTTTCTCGAAATGCCTGCGCTTTTGAAAGAAGTGGTCGAGCGCATCGACATGCTTTATTCCCGCGATAATCCTGATGAAGTGACCGGCGTGTCGACAGGGTTTATCGACTTGGATAAAAAAACCTCAGGTCTCCAGCCGGGCGATTTGATTATTGTGGCAGGTCGTCCGTCTATGGGTAAAACTGCCTTTTCGATCAATATTGCGGAACACGTTGCCGTAGAGGGCAAGCTGCCTGTCGCCGTATTTTCGATGGAGATGGGCGGGGCGCAACTGGTGATGCGTATGCTGGGTTCGGTGGGCAGGCTTGATCAGAGCGTCTTGAAAACAGGCAGATTGGAAGATGAACATTGGGGTCGTCTGAACGAAGCAGTAGTCAAACTTTCCGATGCGCCTATGTATATTGATGAAACACCGGGCTTGACCGCGCTCGAATTGCGCGCCCGCGCCCGCCGTCTTGCACGCCAGTTCAATGGAAAATTGGGCTTAATCGTGATTGACTACCTGCAATTGATGGCAGGCTCAGGCCGTTCGGACAACCGCGCCTCAGAACTCGGCGAAATTTCGCGCTCCCTCAAAGCATTGGCGAAGGAGTTGCAAGTTCCTGTTATTGCTTTGTCGCAGTTGAGCCGTACCGTAGAGCAGCGTACCGACAAGCGCCCAATGATGTCCGACTTGCGGGAGTCCGGTGCCATCGAGCAGGATGCCGACCTGATTATGTTTATGTACCGCGACGAATATTATAACCAAGAATCGCCAATGAAAGGCCTTGCAGAATGTATTATCGGTAAACACCGTAACGGTCCCGTCGGGAAAGTATTCCTCACTTGGATGGGACAATTTACCAAATTCGACAATGCAGCCTACATTCCCGAATCCGCATTGATGGAAGATTGAGACAAATCAGTCTAAAAACCAAGCAAATTTCATATTTTATTAGGCAATTCATCCCAATATCGTTTAGAATGAGCCAAACCGCATAATTACCGGCGATAAAAACATTCTAAGCCGGATGATAAAACACATTACTTAACTCTAGACGTTTTTACTACTCATGTACGCACAACAAAAAGGTTTTACCTTAATCGAATTGTTGGTCGTGATCGCTATTACCGCCATCATGGCCACCATCGCCCTTCCCAATATGAGCGAATGGATTGCCTCCCGCCGCGCAGCCAGTCAGGCAGAGCAGGTGGCCAACCTCTTGCGTTTCGCACGAGCCGAAGCAGTCCGCCTCAATCTCCCTGTCTATGTCTGTCCCGTACAAATCAGAAAAAACGGGATTCCAGACAATAAATGTGATACCAAATACAATCAAAGTGGCATCTTAGCCTATGCTGATAAGAGTGGTGATGTTAACTACAATGATGATAGGGCGGATATTTTCCTGCGCACTA